>JBJTMU010000042.1:0-54144 GCA_046070685.1 Flavobacteriales bacterium
GGACCTCGTTTCTTCAATTGATATTTAGTCTATAGCCAATGCGTTTCTTTTTAACATCTTTATTGGTCATTCTTGCTTCAAGTTCGTTATTGGCGCAGTATGATGTTCAATTAACACCAGCTTGTTTCAATACATCATTTGATGATTTTGGCACAAGAAAATTAGGTGACAAATTGTTCGTTCTTTCTGCATCTAAGGACCCTTGTGAGGATATCATGATGGATCCATATACGAAGAAACCTTATTCTGATTTGTATGAGGTGGAAGGATGTAAGACGAAAGATGCAAAATTGATTAGCGCTGAAACAAAAGGCCCTTTAAATATCAATTCATGTTACTTTGATGGTCCAATCAGCTCGAATGCTGCTGGAAATTTATTATTCTTTACGAATAATGCTGGATCACATGAATATGAAAAATTAACAATTCATTATTCTACAAAAAACGATAAAGGTGAATGGTCAAAGCCAATTCCAGTTCCTTTCAATAATGATAAATACAATGTCACACATCCATTTTATGATGAAAAAAACAAGGTTTTATACTTTGTTTCAGATATGCCTGGTGGTTTAGGGGGGATGGATATCTATCGTGCCAATTTTGATGGAAAGAAATTTGGTGATAAGGAGTTGGTTCGATATGTGAACTCAAAGGGACATGATTGTTTTCCTTTCATGTTCGATAATAAACTTTATTTCACTTCTGATGCGTTTAATACAATGGGTGGTTATGACCTATTTGTAATGGAGAATTTTGAGGTGAAAAATATGGGTGAAAAATTCAACTCAAAGTATGACGATTTAGCTATTATGTTTAATGATAAAAAATCGGGATATATTACTTCCAATCGTGCAAATATGGGAGTAACTGATGATATTTATGAATTCAAATTAATTGACCTTTTTGTAGATGTTCAACTAGCATATGTGGTAAAAGATAAGAATTCTTTAGAGCCATTAAAGGATGTTGCTGTAAAGATAGTTGATGATTCTACTGGCTTAATTCTATTCCAAGGATATTCAAATGATATGGGAAGCTTCTTTCAAAAGTTAGATAGTCTTCCAATGAACTCTAAACATAAATTCAAAATTTCTCTAGAGAAAGATGGATATGTATCCAAGGATGTTGAATTTTCATTTACTGCAACGGATACAAATGTTATTAATGTTGGTGATTTAGTTGATTTAAATCTTGAACCTCTTTCAATTGATATGATTATCAATGAATTGCTTGGATTAAAAACAATTTACTATGACTTTGATAAGGCTGATTTGAGGGCAGATGCCATCGTTGAGTTGGATAAAGTAGTTGCTTTCATGAATAAGCATACTAAAATCGAAATTGAGTTAGGATCTCATACCGATTGTAGAGGTCCGAAAGTTTATAACTTGGACTTATCTAATAGACGTGCCCTATCAGCTGCAAACTACATTAAAGCAAGAATTTCTAATCCAGATAGAATTAGTTACAAAGGATATGGTGAAACGAAATTAAAAGTTGACTGTCCTTGTGAAGGAAGACTTCGTTCAGCTTGTTCAGAGGAAGATAATCAGTTAAATAGACGTACTGAATTCACAATTAAAAGTCTCAATATTTCGACTGAATTAAATCATGTGAAACCCAAAGGCGTAACAGCAATTCCATCTGAAGGAAATCGTAACTTCACCTTTAATGAGGATAATGAAGCTGATTTCAGAATTTCACCAATTACCGATGAAAATGAAGGAATTGTGTTCCGCGTACAGGTAGAATCTAGTTCTGTTCAAATCCCTAATGCAACGGTGAAATTTAAAACACAAGATGTGTACGAATACCAACAGGACAATTCTTACAAGTACTGTATCGGAGGATCATTTAAAACGTTGAAGGAGGCTGTTGCATACCAAGAAAAAATGCGCCAAAATGGATACGTTCAGGCATTTATCATCGCATTCAACAATGGTAAACGTATCACGATTGACGAAGCGAAAAAACTGATTAAAGAATAATTTCTTTAAACATTTTACGATTGTGAATTCAAAGTTACCCCATGTTGGCACGACTATTTTTTCAGTAATGTCTGCTTTGGCAAATGAATATAATGCCATTAATCTTTCGCAAGGATTCCCAAATTTTCCGGTTGATGAACGCTTGATTACTATTCTCAAGGAACAAGTAGATTCAAATGTACATCAGTATGCGCCAATGGCAGGTTTGATTGATTTAAGAGAACAAATCGCTCAAAAGATTAAGGATCACTATCAACGTGTGATTTCTCCTATGGATGTCTTAGTTACCGCTGGTGCAACACAAGCCATTTTTGCGACAATTCAAGCGCTGGTTCATCCGGGTGATGAAGTCATCATTCTCGATCCAAGCTATGATTGTTATGAAAGCCCCATATTATTATCCAATGGTGTACCTATTCGAATACCATTGAACCAAGATTTTTTGCCTGATTGGGAGTTGATTCGTTCGAAGGTGAATGCGAAAACTCGATTGATAATTACCAATAATCCACATAATCCAAGTGGAAAAATATGGAGTCAGGAAGATTTCAAAGAATTGCAAGGTTTGCTCAATGATTTTCCAAATTTATGGGTCTTATCGGACGAAGTATATGAATTTATCACCTTTGAAAAAAAACACATTTCAGCTCATCAAATAGAAGGAATAAAGGATCGTAGTATTGTTGTTTCTTCTTTTGGAAAAACGTTTCATGTTACCGGCTGGAAAGTGGGTTATTTAATCGCTCCGGAAATTGTGATGAAGGAAATTCAAAAAGTGCATCAATTTTTGGTGTTCTGTGTCAATAGTCCGATGCAGGCGGCTTTAGCCAACTATTTACCCATGACCAATCTATTTGAACTTGGGGCATTTTATCAAGAAAAAAGAGATTTTTTTCAAACCCAGTTAGAAACAAGTCGATTTAAATTGTTGCCTTCTGAGGGTTCCTACTTCCAAGTGGCCTCATTTGAAGGAATATCGGATGAATCAGATGTGGAATTTTGCCAACGATTAACCAAAGAATTTGGAGTAGCAAGCATTCCGCTATCTGTTTTTAATGCCAATTTAAATGACCAAAAACTCATTCGTTTTTGTTTTGCAAAGGATATAGATACACTCACACAGGCAAGCGAAAGATTATGCAGGATTTAAAGGTCACACTTGTTCAATTTGACCAGATATGGGAAGATATTTCGGCAAACATTAACCGTATATCAACATTATTGGAGAATTGTGTGCAAACAGATTTGGTTGTTTTGCCTGAAATGTATCATACCGCTTTTTCAATGAATGTATCGTTAGCAGAAAATTGGTTAAATCATTCAGCTGTGGAGCAATTGAAAAGTTGGTCCCGTCAACACGGTTTTGCCATTTATACCTCTTTGATGGTTGAAGACAAGGGAAAATTCTTCAATCGTGGTGTATTCGTTCAAGCAGATGGCGCTATTCAATTTTACGACAAACGACGTTCTTTTGGACTTGGAGGAGAAGATCAATTTTTTCATTCAGGTGAATCAGAAACCATTGTTACGTATTTAGGTTGGAAAATCAACCTACAAATTTGTTACGATTTGCGCTTTCCAGAATTAATCAGAAATCGAATTGAACAAAACGGACATGCCGCATACGATGTGCTCTTATATGTCGCTAATTGGCCTAAGAAACGGATTTCTCACTGGACTAGTTTACTTCCGGCAAGAGCGATTGAAAATCAATGCTATGTTGTCGGCGTTAATCGGGTTGGTATAGATGGAAATCAACTTGAATATTCAGGGGCTTCTGCCGCATATGATGGATTAGGTCAGACTTTAGCAGAATTAAACGATATTGAAACCTTGCAAAATGTAACCTTGTCTGCTTCTCAATTAAAAGAATTACGTCAGTCTTTGCCTTTTTTGAAGGATAGGAAATAGTTCGTATATTTGATCACACGAAAAACGATAAAAATGAAAAAAGTTGTACTCTCGGCAGCTATGTTGGCTACATCCGTACTAGCATTTGCTCAAAAAGCTCCTAAATTGGAGACTTTTCAGGATTTGGTTAAAACACCAAGCCATGTAGGTCCTCAAACATCGAATGAAAAATCACTTGGAACGACTATTTGGTCAGATGATTTTTCTACTCCAGCAAACTGGACCATCGATAACAGTGGTCAATCAGGAATTGATTTTGGATGGAACATCAACAATGTTTCTGATGGATGGTGGTCAACTGCAGGGATTACATCTACTTCTGGTGGAAATTATGCGGAATTAGTAAATGGTGATCCAACAGCGAACCCTGGAACACAAGCATTAAATGTGGTTTACGCATTAACGACTGCAACGCCAATTAACGTGTCAGCTTTGGGTGGAACAAACCAAATCTCACTTCAATTTAAACAATACGGAGCACGTTTCAATGACTTACAAGAAATGTTAATTAGTACCAATGGTACAACTTGGATTTCAGTAGGAAATAACCTAGACAAAACTGTTTTATCTGCATCAGGTGGATCTGCTTATTCAAATCCAGATACAAAATTGGTGAATTTAGCGCCATTTTTAACGTCAACTCCAACACAATTATGGGTGCGTTTTCAATGGACAACCAACTATCCTAACTCGGCTTCAAATCCAAATGTATGGGTAACTTACGGATGGTATCTTGATGATGTAAAATTGGTAACGAATCCAACAAATGATTTAGCAGTTACTTCTTCTGATTGGGGTTCAGCTGGTTTACATTACTACCAGATTCCAACAGCTCAAGTTGCACCAATTGATTTCTCTGCAGATATTTTTAACGGAGGCATCAACACTCAGTCAAATGTAAAATTAAATGTGAATGTGAACACTGGTCAGTTTATTGGTTCAAGTGCACCAGTTTCAATTGTTTCATTAGATACAATGAGCGTTTCTGTTGCAACGCAATTTACACCAGCTGCGTCTGTTGCTGCTTATGCAGTTACACGTTTCATTTCTGCTGATTCAACGGATGACGTTACAGCAAACAATCAATTATCTGATGTGACATTCAATGTGACTAATTTCATCTATGCAAGAGATAACAATAACATCTCTGGTAGTACGTCGAATGGTACAAATCCTTTCGAAACAGGTAACCTTTACGACATTTATCAAGATGCATTATTAAAAGCAATTAATGTTCGTTTACCAAATGGAACAAGTGGCGCGACAGTTGGAACAGAAATTTATGTTCGATTATATTCAATGGATGCGGTAACTGGTGATTTCTTATTTGAATCAGAGTCTCCAGCAAAAACTTTGGTTGCGGGTGATTTAAATGTGAATTTAGTTTTAGAATTAGAGCCATACGTTAACGTAACTGCTGGAACAACTTACTTAGCGGTGGTTGGTTCTTACACAAGTGGTTTAAAAGTGTCTAACGCAGGAACATCTCCAACCCAAACATCTTTCTTCTTAGATGGAAATGATATTACTTCTTCTACATTGTACTATCAAACTTCTACTCCTTACGTTCGTTTGAATTTCGATCCAGTTTTAGGTTTAGAAAATGTTGAGCAAGTTCAACAAGCGGTAATTATGCCTAATCCATCAAACGGTGCAGCAGCTTTAGAATTCGATTTAATGAATAATTCTGATGTTGTTGTTTCAGTTCTTGATGTTACTGGAAAAGAAGTACAATTGTCAACATTGAATCAATTGACTGCTGGTACTCACCAAGTAGCGCTTGAGTCTGCTAAATGGAACAGCGGTGTTTACTTTGTAAATATTGCTTCTAACGGAACAGTATTGACGAAAAAATTCGTGAAAAAATAATAATTGATCTCAATCAGTTGAAAGGCCGGTTTTACCGGCCTTTTTTGTGTTATGTGGGAATTTGAATTCGGATACATAGGCTTGTTTTTAAGCGCATTTCTGGCCGCAACCATACTTCCGGTTGCCTCTGAGGTGTTTTTGTTGGCTATGCTCAAATTAAATTATGATCCTATTTTGTGTTTATTCATTGCCACCGCTGGAAACTCTCTGGGTGCTGTTTTAAATTACTTTATTGGGTATCTTGGAAATCCAAGATGGCTGCAAAAAATAGGTGTGCGCATCGATCAAATTGATCAATGGAAATCCCGAATCCAACAATATGGTGTTTGGCTTGCTTTGTTATCTTGGCTACCACTTGTTGGGGATTTGATTGGCGTAGCTTTGGGATTCTTTCGATCGCCAAAAGGACTCACTTTTTTGTTTTTTACAATCGGGAAATTCGCTCGTTACGGCGCCATTTTACTCCTTTATTTTCTCTTTTGATGTTTGTCTAATTTGAGAAAATCGTACACGGGATCTTTTTGCTCAATCAATTGCTGACGATTCATGCGAATATACTGATTCGGCTGTATCGCATTTAAGTCAATTTGAGACTTGCTTTTCGGGGTAAATTTTAGGGTAGCAACTGAAACATGAATGCTTGAATGCGTTAAACGGAAAGGAGCACTATTCCCAAAAGTACCACACACCCCTCCCATACAAGGACTACCTAAAATTTCTCCGCGATTCATATACTTAAACCATCCCGCAAATAAAACAGATGCGGACATAGAAGATCCGTTCATTATTAAATTGCATTTGCCTTTATAGATGTAATTCAAGTCGTTTTGAGGCGTGTATTCGTACAAAATCGTCTTTGTTGTTCCGATGGGAGATTTGTAAAAATCATATTCTTGACTAATGATTCCATTTGGATAAACGCGTTCTGCTCGATTCGTAAATTGCCATTCTTGATAAAAGGGAAGCCGGGCAAATCGATCGTAACGACTCCTTTTGTATAAATAATTCATTTGAATGGGAACGAATCCCTGATTTAAATAGCTCAACACATATTCTTGCGCCCTCAACATTCCCCCAAGATTGTCGCGTAAATCGATATACAATTCGGTAACGCCTTGTTTTTTAATTTCGGTAAAACAGGCATCAATGCGACGCTTAAATTTCTTTAAACCGTATGGGTCAAAGGATTCAATGGTTAACACACAGCGCTTGTTCGCATCAATAAAATAGTTGATCGCAGCATGTTTTTCCTTATTTCGATCATGCAGATAAGTCATGGACTTCACATAGGAAGCTTCATATAAAATAGTGTCACCTTTGATATTTACCAATTGAAAAATGGCCTTATCTCCTAGGTTTGCATGCTGCATTAAGTTAAATGTTGCACCCATCATGTGTTGTGCAATTTCTTCTTGGGCATCAGTGGCATTTCCTTCGGAAAAACTTAAACTTTTACTCAATTGAAAGAGACTATCCATCGAAATAGCGTTGATGCGTAATACTTCCGCACCAATCTCGACTTCGTTATGATAGATGCCATCTAAATAGTATTTTCCATCGATCCTCCAAAGAAAAAAAGGTAAAACAGCGCGGTCTTTTGGACCTAAAATTAAATAATCACGTGGATTTAAATTCGTGTGTGAATCCTTCATTACAGCGAGGTAACGCGAAACTATTTGCATAAATTCAAACATGGTTTTCTCCGTTGTGCAAGCTGCTAAAGCAGACTTATACGCATTGACAAAAGAGTCAACTCCACAATACAATGTCGGATTTGGATGCGTCGATAAAATGTGCTCATGTAATTGCTCAATGTCCGCTTTCATCGCCTTTGGACATAATTTTACTTCCGAAATCTCCTGCTTGGCATAATTAAAATATGCGCTACAATCTTGCGCTTTCCCTGATAGGGAAAACAGAAAAAGAAGCAACAAGAGCTTGGTTGTTTTAATCATGATTGAGTTGTTCGAAGATAAGAGTATTCATTGAAATATTGCTATTTTTGACTGTATTAAAATACCTTCCTTATGAAATCAATTGGCTTCATCCTCCTCAGTTCATTACTTATTTTAAGTGCATGTCATGAAAAAGACGAGAAATTTTGTTCTTGCATGTCGAAAAGCAAAGAGGTAAATGCGTTAACTGAGAAAATTTGGAGTCAAAAGGGGACGAAAGCAGATAGTTTGACCCTGAAAAAACGACTAAAGGAAAAACGAAATTTGTGTGAACCGTATGAATACAAAAACGGAGAAGAATTGATGCAATTAAAAGCCGCTTGTGAATAAGATGGAAGAGACAAAAACCGTTTTAATTGCTGGTGGATCAGGATTGATTGGAACGGAACTTAGTCGTTTGCTGTCAAAAAGTTCTTATAAGGTCAAATTCCTTTCTCGTAATAAATCAACTGCTTCGACCATATTTTGGAATCCTCAATTAAAGGAAATCGATGAAAAGGAAATCCAAGATGTATCTATTTTAATCAATCTTGCCGGAGCAAATATTGGTCAAAAACGATGGTCCATTGCGCGTAAAAAAGAGCTGATTGAATCCAGAGTAAATGCGACTGAATTTTTAAGTGAGTTAGCAGAAAAAATGCCGAAGCTGAGTTATTATGTCGGTGCTTCGGGGGTCAATTGCTACCCCCTTTCTGAAGATAAAGTCTTTACTGAAGAGGACTCCTATGGAACTGATTTTTTAAGTACACTTGTTCGTGATTGGGAAGCTGCTAGTGATCGTTTCGAAGGAAAATGTCCGTACATGAAATTAAGAATTGCCATGGTTCTCTCAAATCGTGGTGGATCTTTAGCCGTTATGAAAAGACCAATCTATTTTGGATTGGGCTCACCAATTGGGAAAGGAACTCAATACCATCCTTGGATTCACATAGAAGATTTATGTCGAATGATTTTATTTGGTATCGAACAGCATTTAACAGGAACCTATCATGCAGTTGCTCATTGTGATACCAACCGAGACATGATGAAAGGAATAGCCAAACACCTGCATCGTCCTTTCTTTTTACCAGCGATTCCAGCGGGAATCTTAAAAATCATGTTAGGGGAAAAATCCATGCTTGTCCTTTCTGATTTACGTGTGTCAAATGATAAAATTAAGAAGGAAGGATTTCAGTTTAAATTCGAAAATCTGAACAAAGCGTTAAAAAGTTTAATTTAAAAGATATTCAAAATTTAACATTCATTTCGGTTTTCGGAAAGGTAAAAAAACTACTTTCAACAAAAAAAGCATGGCAAAACCGAAAAAAATATTTGTGTTGGATACATCTGTATTACTGCACGATTTTGATTCCATCTCAAATTTTGATGAACATTTTGTAGCTATTCCAATTACCGTATTAGAAGAGTTGGATAAATTCAAGGTAGGGAATGATACTAAGAATTTTTCTGCAAGAGAAGTCATCCGTTTTATCGATCGATTATCTGGAAGCGGTTCACTACAAGAATGGATTCCACTCGGGCCAGGTCTTGGTAGTTTTAAAATCATCATGGAACATGCGCCAAGTGACGCAAACGCTGAGTTAGTTTATGGATCCCATAAAAATGACCATAAAATCATTAATGCAGCTCTTTATCTACAAGAAAAGGAAAAACGGAAGTCTGTTGTATTGATTACAAAGGATATTAATTTAAGAATCAAGGCGAAGGCGCTGGGCTTGGTTGCCGAAGATTATCAAACAGGTAAAGTTTTTTCAAATGAATCACAATCATCAAGTACTTATCACATTGAAGGACTAGATTCATCCTTTATTCGCGAAATCTTCACCAAAGGAAGTGTCCCTGAGGATAGTTGTCTGGGTGAAAAAAAGGAAGTAAATGGATATTACATATTGAAAAATGGTAAAACGTCCGCCTTAGCTTTTTATAATCATCTAACGGATCGTATTGATCGAATTGAAAAAGAATTCATCTATGGAATCAAACCGAAAAATGCCGAACAAGCATTTGCCTTTCATGCACTTTTGAATAATGATATCAAATTAGTAGCCCTGCAAGGTGTAGCGGGAACTGGAAAAACATTACTTGCCTTGGCGGCTGCCCTTGAACAACACAAGTTATTTAACCAAGTTATTTTAGCAAGACCTATTGTTCCTTTGTCAAACAAAGAAATCGGTTTCTTGCCAGGTGATGCCAATGATAAAATTGGTCCTTACATGGAACCTTTATGGGATAATTTGAAGTTTATTAAATCTCAATTTGGAGAAAACGAAAAAAAACATAAAGCGATTCTTGAAATGCAAGAGTCAGGCAAGATTATTATCACCCCGCTTGCCTTCATTCGTGGACGCAGTCTTTCTAACATTATGTTTATCATTGATGAAGCGCAAAATTTAACACCTCACGAAGTGAAAACAATCATTACTAGAGCAGGGGAGAATACTAAAATAGTATTTACTGGCGATGTTCATCAAATTGATACGCCTTATTTAGATGAACATAGTAATGGATTGGCTTATTTGATCGATCGATTAAAAGGTGAATCGCTCTTCGCACAAGTTAAATTAGAAAAAGGAGAGCGTTCCGAATTAGCCAATTTAGCGAACGAATTATTGTAAACTACTGAACACGAATTAATTCACCGAAATACATGTTCTTTTCCGTTTTGGATTCCATGTATAATTGGGAGACACTTCCTGTCTTCTCCGGAAAGTATATGGCTAATAATTCTGTAAGAAAATCTGAATCTACAGTGGGTGAGTAGGTATTCATAATGAGGAAACCATTTTCATCTAGTAAACTCGCTGCAGTCATCATTAACTCATCGATTTTATCTTCTAATTTCCATTTTTCTCCACTTGCACCAATTCCCCAAGCGGGTGGATCCATAATGATACCCTTGTATTTATGTGCCCTTTTGACTTCTCGTCCTGCAAATTTTAGCGCGTCTTCATGTACCCATTTGATATTGAGCAATTTGCTTTCCTCCATGTTTCGTTTCGCCCAATTAAGCGTAGATTTTGCGGAATCAACGTGATAGGTTTCAGCACCTTTTAAGCGTGCCATACAGGATGCGGCACCGGTGTAGGCAAAGAGGTTTAAAAATGTATCCTCAGCTCCAATGTGTTCTTCGATAAAACGCCAATTCGCTTCTTGTTCAGGAAACAATCCAATGTGTTTGAATTTCGTTAATGAAAGACTGAATTGTAAGCGATTGTATTTGATGGTCCATTCACTCGGTACATTTTTTTTCAGACATTTCCATTTCCCTTGTTGACCTTTACCTTCTGTAAATTCCCAATGGGCCATATTTCGCCACTCGGTGAAAGGAAGTCCACTGTGAAAATAGGCTTGTACTTCTGGACGAATCGTAATGATGTTTCCCCAACGTTCCAATTTCTTTCCACCTCCGGCGTCGAGTAATTCATAATCAGCCCATGCTTGGGCATAAATTCTTGGAATATCACTCATGGATTAACGCATTTTTGGCGTTTTCTTGCGTCCACCCATCATTTGAGCCATGCGCATTTGATTCTTGGATGGTGCCAATTGCAATTGACTTTGCATCATTTTAATTTGATCGCGCATCATTCCATTTTTATCCAATTTTTTCGCTTCTCCTAAAAGTGATACTGCTTCGTTTTTTCGTCCTGTTTGTGCACAAATCCCTGCTAAATGCATACGTGCAACTGCGTTGTCTTCTCCGGTTCTTAAGCCCAACTCCATGGCTCTTCTCAGTAATTTCTCACTTTGTGCAAATCCAAGTTCTTGTCCGCCCATAACGGCTTTCAAAAATAACACATAGGCGTGCTGTCTTTTTGGTAGAAATTCTGGATGTGTGATTTTGTCAATGTATTTTTTTGCTTTATCCGTATTTCCTACACGCATTTGATTTAATGCAAGTAGAACATTTTCATTTCTGAAAAAGGATAGAATGATTAGGGCGGTCACAAAAATGAAGGTGATTCCCCATCCCCAATGTCCAGTGGCAAATAAGTAAACGTTAAATCCAGTGGCAACAAGGGCTAGAACGATGCGAATGATAAAAGCAAACATAAATTAATTTTAAAGTGTCAAGATTATTCAATAGTAGCGATGCATTTCAATTCGATCGCAATAGGAGTGGGTAGAGAATTGATTTCAACGGTGGTTCGACAAGGTAAATTGTCCTTGAAGTACTCCGCATAAATGCGATTATACGTGTGAAAATCGCGTTTCATGTTGACAAGAAATACGGTGACATCGACCAATTGATCCCAACTTGATCCAGATTCTTCTAAAATGATTCGAACATTGTCAAAAACACTACGACATTGTGCTTCAAAATCAAACGCTATAAAGTTGCCATTTTTATCCAACTTTAAACCAGGTACTGCTGAATCTGTGTCATCTGACCCTGCTACTCTCGGCCCAACTCCTGATAAAAAAAGCAGGTTGTTTACTCGTCGTGCATGTGGATACAATCCTACTGGTTTGGGAGCTTTATTGGTGGAAATTCTTGTTTGATCTGACATTTCTAAATCTTTCCGCAAATATACTAAAACCAATCGATTTTGTTTGCAATAGACTTAGTCTAGAAGGATACTTTCAGATTATTATGTAACTTCGCTTATCATGGAGAAAAAACCACGTCCTATCGACCTGTCCGTTGTAATACCCACTTGTAATGAAGAGGGAAACATTCGTGCGATGTATGATCGTCTGACAGCGGTGATGAAAAGTATGGGATGTGATCAGTATGAATTGCTGTATGTGGATGATGGTAGCATCGATGCCTCGCTTTTGCGCATACAAGAATTGAGAGCCTCAGATTCACGTGTGAAATTCATTCAATTGAGTCGAAATTTTGGACATCAAAATGCGTTGAAGGCGGGATTAGACCATGCACAGGGTAATGCGGTCATTAGTATGGATGGAGATTTACAACATCCACCAGAACTCATCCCGACCCTTGTCGAAAAATGGAAAGCTGGATTTGAAGTTGTTTATACTATTCGTAAAGACGATCAAAAAGTCCCACTATTAAAAAAATGGACGTCTAAAGCTTTTTACAAAATCACCAATAAATTATCAGAAATTCCAATGGAAGAAGGAACGGCTGATTTTCGTTTGTTGGACCGAAAAGTAGTAGATGCACTCAAGAAATATACAGAAACACACCTGTTTTTGCGAGGGATTATTCCTTCCTTGGGCTTTAAACAAATCGGAATCCCATACGTTCCACATGCACGGGTTTCTGGAACGACAAAGTACTCTTTTTCCAAAATGCTACGTTTTGCCTTGAATGGCATCACCTCCTCAAGCGCGAAACCGCTTTATTTTTCCATTTATGCAGGCTTATTTTTTGCTTTGCTGGCGTTTCTTTACGGGATGTATGCCATCTACATTTCCGCATTTACGAATCAGGCGATTACTGGTTGGACATCCATCATAGCTTCCATTTTATTCATCGGAGGCATTCAATTAATCATGATTGGAATCGTGGGAATTTATTTAGGTAAGTTGTTTATTCAAAGTAAAAATCGCCCACTTTACCTAATTACTGAAAAAGAATTAGAGGAATGATATCCAGACTTAGAGAACTGCCAATTCGATTTCAAGCACTGCTATTACTGATGGTGCTTTTTTCGGTTTATGGCGTTTTTGACCATTTTTTTGATGGGATCTTGCCGATTCATGAATGGCGAAAAACAGATTCTCTTTCTATTGCCTTGAATTATGCCAAAGGAGCAAGCTTTCTCGAACCTCAAACTCAATGGATCTCAGCAAATGACACGCGAAATGCAGCGGCTGAATTCCCCATTATTTACTTCGTTTTAGGAAAATTATGGCTCCTTTTCGGTCAACATGAATGGATTGCCAAAACCTTGTCAATTTCAATACTTTTTATCGCCATTTCCTTTTTTAGTGAGGTCATGGAATTTCTTTTTCAACAAAAAAGAAAGGCCCTCTTATTTGTATTTATCTTGGCGAGTTCTCCCGTCTTACTTTTTTATGCAGATTCCATCTTGCCGAACATCTACGGATTTGCCTTCGTGTTATTGGGCGCTTATGGAACCTTTAAATTTATTCAATCGAAACAAGTGTTTTGGTTGGGATTCCTCACCCTCTTTTTTGCCCTGGCGGTATTGGTCAAAATTACTGTGCTCATCTGTTTGCTTTCCTTTGGTGGGGCCTATTTCTTATGGACCCTTTTTCAAGGAATTCAGACGTTTAAAGCAAACGCTTATTTTTGGTTCTCCTTTCTTGTTTCCTTCTTGTTGATTTGTGTTATTTGTTATGGATGGTATTCTTTTGCGATTCATTACAATGAAAAATTTGGATCAGAATTATTTTCTACCACGGTTCGCCCCATTTGGGAAGTGGATGCGGAAACCAGAAAAGCCATTTGGACTCAGTTTTGGAAATACATGTTACCCGGATTGTACCATCCAAGTGTGTTCCTAATCAGCATCCTATTCTTTCTTTTTGCTGCTTGGAAAAAATGGATTCCTTCCTATGTTCTCTGCTTATTGTTTACGGGGAGTTTGGGATTAATCGCCTATTTTATGTTGTGGTTTTGGGTGTTTGATGTACACGATTACTACTTATTGGAAATGTTTTTCTTTCCTCTCATCTTGTTCTACATTTTGTTGCAATACGGTGATCGATTGATCCGTTCCTCAAAAAGCAAACAAATTGTCACCTTCATTTTTTCAGGATTGGTCTTTCTTCAAGCAATATCGTTGGCACATTGGTCCTTTGGGAAGAATAATCTGATTACGAAAAACACGCCATTTGTCAGTGATTTTGTCAAGGGAAATTGGGGATACTTTCATTTTTATCATGAAAATCACTTAAAGCAATTGCAGGATTTTAGCCAGGAAATTCAAGAGCTTATTCCCCAAAAAGACACCATTATTTGTTTGTCGGACCCTTCTCCAAACATTCAATTATACACCTTAAATCGCATAGGTTTTTCGCATTATAGTTTTCATCCACCTCAACAGGAAACAGAACAGTTGGCGAAAATGATCGAAAAAGGAGCCAATTTTGCGGTGGTGATTCGTGAACAAACGGAAGAACCAAGAAAAGATTGGGAGATGTTTTTGAGTCATCCAATATTTGAACGACGAAACATTCATGTGTACGATTTGCGCCCGTTTCGCAGAAAAAATAATGGAAATAGCAAATTAAATCAGTAAAACAACGTTATACGAACAGCATGAAAACAATATTTCTCTTCTTATCCGTTCTTTGCCCTGTCTTGATGCAGGCGCAAATTGGTATGGGGACATGGAAACTTCATGTAGCTACGGCTAAAGCAATTGATGTCGTCGCCTCAACAGAGGAGGTGTTTACCGCTTATGAAAATGGCTTGTCTATTTACAACATTGCGGAGGATGATCACCGTTTACTTACCGCATTAACCGGACTTTCTGATATTGAAATCTCCTGTCTTTTTTATGATGAAGACCAAAATGCCGTTTATATTGGCTATACAAATGGGAACATCGACAAATACCATGATGGGGAAATTTCAAATATTCCAGCCATCAAACTTGCGCAAATTTCCATGTCGAAACGCATCAATCATTTCGTAAAAAAGGAAAACTATGTTTATGCAGCTAATGATTTTTCGATTGTCCAATTGGATGCCATAAAAGATGAGGTGAAAGAAACGTATTATCCAACCAATACAGCTGAACGGATTGTTGACCTGGCGATTTACAACGATTCTATTTATGCATTGACACCTACCCAATTGTACAAAGGATATCTTCCGAATCCGATTTTACCAGACTTCTCTCAATGGGTGAGGGACATCCGCTTACCTTTTCAAACAGCGAATAAATACACGGAAATGGAATTATTCCAGAATCGTTTGGTGGTTTTAAAAAAATCAGACGAATATGGAACGGATACGGTTTATCGCATCAATGCGTCTGATCTGGAAATTGTGACCAATTTGCCTTTTTCTGCAGAAATTAATTCGATTAATACAGTGGAAGCTTATTTATCGGTGAATATTGATGGGGTCATTAATATGTACAATGATAATTTACAAATACCTGAATCTTACGGTGCCGGTAATTTTAGTCAATGGTTTTCTTCTTCTCGAACTGCTAGAAATGCTTCAGGATTGTGGTCAGCAGATTTAAAATACGGCTTGCTTCTTTATCCAACGGAAGTATCCTTTAAAGCCTATCCAATCGATGGCTCAAAGAATAATTTCTTTTATGCAATGGATGCACAGAAAGGAAAACTCGCTATTGCCTCTGGTAGATTAGATGAAGGTCAACCTAATTTCTCCAGAAATGGTGTGCATTTTTATCAAGATGCTTCATGGCGCTTATTGAATGTGAATAATGTGTCCGCTTGGCCGGAAGGGAAAACATGGGACTTTATAGACGTTGCAATTAATCCATTGGATACCTCCGAAGTAGCAACATCTTCTTATTCTTACTCACCATTAACGCTCATGAATGCTCAAGATACCATCGTTTTCGATGCCACAAACAGTGTAATTAAAGCTGTACCTGGCAATGGATGGAGCTTAGTGTCGGATGTATTATTTGATCCACGTGGTAATCTCTGGGCTTTGAATGGCTTTTCTGACCGACCTTTAACGGTGAGGGACAAAAATGGCACGTGGTATAATTTTGATTGTGGTCCTGACGCAAAAAATAAATATACCTCCAAAATGATTCAAGATTTTAATGAAATACTTTGGTTCGCAACAAAATCGGATGGCGTCATTGGCTATCAGCATCACGGAACTATTTCTGACCCGAGCGATGATCAATATATCACGATTGATGAAGGGGCTTTTTCGGGGAATCTTCCATCTTCAGCTATCACGGCACTTGCGGCAGATTTTGATGGCGAATTGTGGATTGGAACCGAATCCGGGTTTGCGATTTTATATAATGCAGCCGCAGCGTTTGATGCGCAACCAGGAGACTATAATGCACAGCAGATTAAAGTAAATTTTGAAGGAAATGTCGAATATGTTCTGGGGAAAACCCACATTACAGACATCGAAGTAGATGGCGGAAATCGAAAATGGATGGCAACTGCAAATGCAGGAATCATTCTGATGTCGGCCGATGGTTCTGAAATTTTGGAACAACACACCATGGAAAATTCTTCGATCATCTCTAATACGATTTACGATTTACAATTAAATCAAGAAACCGGTGAATTGTACATTATTACCGATAAAGGATTGGTTTCGTATCGAACGAATGCATCTTATGAAGACCCTGAATATTCAGATGTGAAGGTATTTCCGAATCCTGTGAAACCCAATTATTATGGGCCTGTTACCATCCAAGGAATTCGCTATGATTCGGATGTAAAAGTGACTGACATTGCCGGAAATTTAATTTATAGAACAACATCCAACGGTGGAACAGCAACATGGAATGGTCAAAATCTACATGGAGAAAAAGTTCCAAGTGGTGTTTACCTTATTTGGACGGCAACCAATGGCGAAGGACGTGATCGAAAAGTGGGGAAAGTAATGGTCATTCGATAGTGAATACTTACTTTTGAAAAAAAAGCCATGAAAAAAAGCCTTCTTTGTTCCTTATTCATCCTTTGCTCCCAATCACTTTTTTCCCAAAAAGTTTTCTCTGTTAATTACGCCAGTCAAGCAGATGTGAAAGTGTATGTGGTGAAATATGAGAGCCAAGCAGACCTCAAAGTTTTCAAAGTAAAATATGAAAGTCAAGCAGGGGATAACAATGGTAAATGGTTTTTCACTACATACGAGAGTCAAGCCAAAAAATCCATCTATTTTGTGGATTACGAAAGTCAAGCGGATTTAAAAATCTATTTCGTGGATTATGAAAGTCAGGCTGGTTGGAGAAATTCAGCTAAAAAGCAACTGTTATATTAAGCGATGACCAAATGGCTCATTCTTGAGTGGTCAGCGGCTGTTTTAGGTGCCGTTTATCTCGTGCTGATTGCAAAAAAAAACAAGTGGGCATGGGTCATTGGTGGAATAAGTTCCTTCCTCTACATCTTCGTATTTATTCAATCTACTTTGCCAGCACAGGCGATTCTTTCAGTAGCCTATGTTTTTTTGAGCATGTATGCGTTTTGGTCTTGGAACCGTGAAAGTGAAATCCACCTGGTATCATGGCAAGTAAAAAGGCATTTAATCGCTATCTTAACTTTGTGCTTGTTAGGTGGAATCATCACTTGGACGCGTTTAGACGACTTAAAAAGTTTTGCTGAAAAAGAATCCTTTGTGTTGGATGTTTTTTTAGCCATTTTTTCACTTTTTGCAACTGTTCTTGGCGTCCTCAAAGAAAAGTCCAATTGGATTTATTGGCTGTTCATTAACTTTGCTTACCTCCTTCTTTACATAAATGCTCAGTTGTATGCAACAGTCTTGTTGTATGCAGCGTATTTTCTACTTGGAATATATGGATTACGAGAGTGGAATAAAAAAGAAAAAAACGCATGAGAATTGCATTTACTGGTCCTGAATCATGTGGAAAATCAACCCTTTCGATATGGTGTGCTGAACATTTTCGGTTACCATTAAGTGAAGAGTTCGCACGGGAATATTTGGTTTCACGACCTTCTTACGAATTGGCGGATTTAGACTTGATTACCATTGGACAATGGAAAGATTGGACCAATAAGGGTCCACATTTAGTTGCTGATACGGAAATGACTGTCATGAAAATTTGGTCTGAAGTTCGCTTTCAATTCGTTTCACCAGAAATTGAACAAGCATATAAATTACAACAATTTGACCACTATTTTTTATGTGCTCCTGATATTCCATGGGAAGCGGATGAATTGAGAGAAAATCCGTTCGACCGAGAAGTATTATTTGCTCTTTACAAACAAGCTTTAGAAAACGAAGACCGACCATTTTCCATCCTTTCAGGGGACTTGGAGACGCGTCAAAAAGTCATTATGAATGTCTTGAAAGACTTGTTAATTTCCTAACTTTGTGTCATGAAACGCGTCTTTTTTTTAGCCATCCTTTTTATGATTTGTGTTCCCATCGGTTATTACTTGATGAACCCAAATCGAGAGAAATCATTGCCCATCATTAATCCAATTGATGTGAATGAAGAAATGGTTGATCCTGAGTTATTGCGCCTTGGATTTGGACATCATATTGGATCATTTTCTTTTCAAAATCAAGATGGAAAATACATTTCAGACAAAGAAATGAAAGGAAATATTTCAGTTGTTGAGTATTTTTTCACCACTTGTAAAAGCATTTGTCCAATCATGAATCGTCAAATGCAACGAGTTCATGCTGCATATAAAAAGGATAAACAGGTTAAAATTTTTAGTTTCACGGTTGACCCAGAAACAGACGATGTCGCTCAAATGAAAAAATACGCGGAGAGTCATCAAGCAAATGCTGGTCAGTGGTACTTTTTAACGGGTGAAAAAACAGCATTATATGCGCTCGCTCGTAAATCATTCTTCGTATTAAAACCTGCTGAAGCTCAAAATTTGGGGGATGCCGGCAGCGATTTTATTCACACCAACAATTTCGTACTAATCGATCGCCAATTGCGCATTCGAGGTTATTATGACGGCACTTCGCATAAGGAAGTTGACCAATTGATTACGGATATCAAACGACTTCAACAGGAGTGATTACGGGAATACCGAACACTTTTCTCTATCTTTGCTTGAATTATGAAAAATACACGCGGAACATCTAGAGGAAATCAAGCATCTGAAAAACGTCCATCGACTGCTGGAAGAAAAGCAGTGGTAACGAAAAGAACGAGTTCAGATAAGAAAACGCCTACAGATAAGAAAACAGTCACGGAACGCGACAAAAGAAAATACATTGACTTTAAAATCAAAGTAAAAAAAGGCGATCCTCTTCCATCTTTTAATGAAGATCAAGTCCGCCTAAATAAGTATTTATCAAATGCTGGCGTGTGCTCTCGACGCGAAGCAGATGTACTGATTCAAACTGGCGTTGTAACGGTGAATGGAAAAATCATCACTGAATTAGGCTATAAAATCGCACCAGAAGATGTAGTTCAATACGATGGTGAAACCATTAATGCAGAAACCAAACGATATGTTTTATTGAATAAACCAAAAGGATTCATCACCACAATGGATGATCCTCGTGGACGTAAAACGGTCATGAATTTGGTGAAAAAAGCCTGCAGAGAACGCATTTATCCAGTTGGACGACTGGACCGTGAAACAACGGGATTATTATTGTTCACCAATGATGGTGACATGGCAAAGAAATTAACTCATCCACGCTATCAGGCAAAGAAAATTTACCATGTTGAATTAAACAAAGCGGTCTCTAAAGAAGACATGGAGCGTTTACTTCGCGGAGTAGATTTAGAGGATGGTAAAACACGTGTGGATGATGTTTCTTACATCGAAAACGGAAATTCAACAGAAGTAGGTGTGGAAATTCACTCCGGAAAAAATCGCATCGTTCGTCGTCTTTTTGAAGCGATGGGATACGTGGTTGTTAAATTAGACCGCGTGCAATTTGCAGGACTTACCAAAAAAGACCTTCCACGTGGATTTTATAGACATTTAACCGAACAAGAAGTTGCGTTCTTAAAAATGACCAAATAATGATGCGTTACGCTGTTTATTTTATCATCCTTTCATCCCTTATTTTTGGGGGATCTTCTTGTGATCAAAATAGTGATTTCATTTCAAAAAACCCGAATGCGAAGTACTTTTATCCATTGGATACTATTCCGAAAATTTACTTGTATCGCGATGTTGCTGGTGGACTCGAAGAAGAATTTCATCGTATTTATTCGTTGAAAGATCACGCTGGCGCCCACTTAATTGTGGAAGTTTATGCAAGTGATGGAAGATTAAGAGAAGCGTATAACTACAATATTGATTCACTGAATATTCAGGATTATATGGTGGTTGATGTGAACCAAAACAAAGAAAAATCGCTTTTATACAAGAATAAGATTTTTCCAATGAACTTGAATGAACGTACTTGGTTCGCCGCAAAATTTAGCGGTGTTGTAGATTCTACCGTATTGTTGAGTGAAATCAAACGACAATTTAAAGAAAAGAAAAAACATATTGCCATTGAAGATGAGGTTGAAACCTTGGTTTTTAAGGATGAGGTGAAACTCACCGCTTTGAATCCTTTTACCAGAAAGGAAGAATCTAGACAGGGAATTCGATTAACTTATTTTGCTGAGGGCTTTGGCATGGTGGAATGGCATACCTTGAATAAAAAAATTCATTACCGCCTAGAACAAATACTCTCACAAGAAGAATGGATTAAAATAATCACACGATGAAAAAAATAATTTTCCTTAGTTTTTTAGTTATTGGATTTGTTTCTAACGCACAGCAACCAACAAAAAACAACAAGCGCTCCACCGCAAAAGGTGCCTTTTTTTTCTATTGGGGCTACAATCGTAGTGCCTATTCGAAAAGTAACCTACGCTTTATCGGACCTGGTTATGATTTTACACTCAATGGGGTTCAAGCACATGACCGCCCTTCCCAAGATTTGAAAACCTATGTTAGTTTGACCGACTTTACCGTTCCGCAATTCAACTTTCGCTTTGGGTACAATTTCAAAAAGAATTGGGCACTCAGTCTAGGTTACGATCACCTCAAATATGTGTTAACAGACGGACCAACTTATTATTTAAACGGGACCATTAATCCAGGAGTAGATCCCGTGACAAATTGGTCTGGAACGTACAACAATCAACCGGTAGTTACCCAATCAAATACCTTTCATTACGAAAACACAAATGGATTAAATTACATCCATGCTGACATTTCGAATGTGTTTAAAATTTATCAATCAGATAAAGCTCGCTTTGCCTTAACGACTTTATATGGTTTCGGAACAGGGCCAATTTTATCTTTTAATGATTTTACATTTGCCGGAAGAAAAGATGTCGCTACTGTTTCACTTTCTGGTTTCGGGATTTCAGGTCACGCTGGTTTACGCGCTGAGTTTTTTAAACGTGTATTTATTCAAACAAATGTTGCTGCTGGTTTCATTGATCAAGTACGCGTGAAAACACGTCCAAATGACTACGACTCACACGCTAAACAAGTCTTTTTTTACGGAGAAGGAAACATTGTTGTAGGAGCCTTGTTCTATTTCAATCAAGGTGATAAATGTGGTGGTTGTCCTAATTGGTAGAACATGAAATTCTTAATTGTTGGATTGGGAAATCCTGGTAAGGAGTACGAAGATACACGTCATAACATTGGATTTAAAGTGGTGGATGAAATCGCCAAAGAGCTTGGCGCCACGTTTGTTTTAGACAAGGCAGCTTTTCGAGCTGAAGTCAAGTTTAAAGGTAGAACCTTGGTCCTCATTAAACCAATTACGTATATGAATCTCTCAGGAAAGGCCGTTAACTATTGGCTTCAAGCGGAGAAAATTGCTGCAACAAATCTTTTTGTCATTACGGATGATATTGCCTTGCCTTTTGGGAAATTACGGTTGAAAGGAAAAGGAAGTGACGGAGGACACAACGGTCTAAAAGATATTCAAGCTGTTTTAAAAACAGAAGTCTATGCAAGACTTCGTTTCGGCGTAGGCAATGATTTCTCAAAAGGACGTCAAGCGGATTATGTCTTAGGTGAATGGACAAAAGACGAACAACTTTCATTGCCTGAACGCATTCAAACAGCTACTGAATTCATTAAAAGTTTTGCTTTCGTTGGTCTCGAAATGACCATGACTCATTGGAATGGAAAGTAGATGAACTTTTTGTGACCATTTGATGATGTGAAGATTAATTCGTACATTCGGATAAATCTACTACTACATGATCAAACCTTTACTCGTCATTTTTACTTGTGTTTATTCCCTTGCTTTTGGACAATATTGCGTCTCTGGAGTTGGACCAACAAGTAATGCAGATTCCAATGTTGAATTGGTACAATTATCCGGTGTTGTTGGAAACATCAATTATACAGGTTGCCCTGGCGTCATCGGAGTTCAAGACTTGACCCTGTTATCAACCACGCTAAATGCAGGTGCTCCTTATGTCCTCAATGTTAAATTTGGCACTTGTGGTGGAAACTATGCCGGTGTAGGAGAAGCGTGGATAGATTTCGATCAAAATGGAAATTTTGATGCTTATGAGTCTCTTGGAACCTGGTCTGGAACTCCTCCTGTTGCTATGTCTGTGTTTAATTTCATTGTTCCTTCCAATGCGCAAAATGGAGCGACGCGTATGCGAATCATGCAACGTGAAGCTGGAACGTTGCCGTTAAATCCTTGTGGTACTTATTCTTGGGGTTCGGTGATGGACTTTGGCATTACCATTGGAAATGGAATCGATTGTACAGGTTTCATCGGCGATGATTTGAATGACCCAATTCTAGTTTCTTCCCTGCCATTTACCGATACGAGAGATAATTCTTTCTGTTATTCCAATAATAATTATGTCTATCCATCGCCTGATATTTACTACAAATTTGTTCCGAATCCGCTAATGCATTCGGTTCATGCATCCCTTTGCGGTGCTTCTTTTGATACGTTTTTAAGTGTGATTGACATCAATGGAAATGTGATTGCATTTAATGATGACGGCGCGAATTGTGGGAATCAATCGGAGCTGACCATGGAAACAGCGGGATTAGGCACGATCTATTTTATTGTCGAAGGATGGGGGATGGAAATGGGGAATTATACCCTAACCCTGAATGCTGATTATGTTGGATTGTCTGAAGAAAATTTGGATCCAATTACCTTATTTCCGAATCCGTCAAATGGACTTGTATCGCTAAATCGTTCTATCGGAAAGGTCTCTTTATATCACGTGGATGGAACTCAACTCGCTCATTTTAATACAAATGAATCACTTCAATTGGACTTGAGTGAATTTGATGCTGGAAGTTATTTTCTTCGATCCGAAGATGGACAAATCGTGCAACAATTGATTTTGGTGAAATGAGGTTTTTACTAGGATTAGTCATCTGCTTGCTTTCGATAGAAAGTCAAGCTCAGTTTTGGATTCAAAAGTCCTCTTTTGCTGGCGTTGGACGTCACAGAGCGGTGGGTTGTGCCACAGAAAATAAAGGATATTTAGGTCTTGGACATGTCAATGGTTCGGGTGTCGATTATTCGTACAAGGACTGGTGGGAATATGATCCTTCTTCCGATTCTTGGTCTCAAAAAGCGAGCTTCCCAGTGAATAATCATGGTGCAACGAGTTTTGTGGTGAATGATCATCCTTGTGTGGGAGGTGGATCTGCGCTCAATGGTGAATTTTATGAATTTAATCCGACACAAAATACCTGGACCCCAATCGCCGCTTGCCCATTCTTTAATCCTGGTGATACTCAGGGATTCTCAGTCAATAATAAAGGATATGTGTATGTTGGACAACAACTGGCTGAATATGATCCGAGCTCAAATAGCTGGAGTCTGAAAGCAAGTCCGCCGATTACCTTTGGTTCTTGGTCGAGTTCATTTACTATTGAAGGAAGTGGCTATGTAAAAGCTGGAACAAAGTTGTTTGAATATAAGCCGAGTCATAATACATGGACACAACGTGCTGATTTCCCTGGTGAAAGTACAGGTGGAAGTTATGGATTTTCCATTCTTCAACGCGGTTTCATCACATGTGGATATGTCGGTGGATTAAGTACCGTGTCTAGTCAAGTTTGGTCATTTTATCCAGGAACCAACACGTGGCATACGGAGTTGGAATTTCCTGGAGTCAGTCGAAGATTTCCGGTGGCATTTGCCATTCATAACCGAGGATATTTCGGAACAGGTACGAACGGAATCAATTTGAATGATTTTTGGCAATATAATCCAACGTTGAACACCTCCGAATTGGAGGAATTAAATGAAATCACATGGAACCTTTATCCCAATCCAAGCACTGATTTTCTTCACATTCAAATAGCCAACGATGTGGACACAAATGTAGAAGGAGAAATATGGGATTTATCAGGCACTTTGCTGTTCCATGTTTCACTTGTATCGGGGGATAATGAATTGGATGTGCGTTCCATCCCTTCCGGAAAGTATCTGTTTAGTTTACAGCAAAACGGCAAGAGATTATCTAAACAAATCAACATTTTCTGATATGAGAAAACTGAACTATTTATGGTTGATTTGTCTGAGTCCAATTTTGGCGCTAACTCAGTATAACACCTGGACGAAAAAGGCAGATTTCATTGCGGGAAAAAGAGAGCGTGCTGTTGCTTTCTCGATCGGAGACTTCGGGTATGTGTCAACGGGTATTGACACCGCAGAAACCTTATTGAAAGATTTATGGCAATACAACCCAGCAACTGATACTTGGCAACAAAAAGCGGATTTACCTGGTGCCGCACGCCGAGATGCTGTGGCTTTTTCTGTCAATGGAAAAGGATATGTGGGAACAGGAATAGATAACACCAATGCTTTATTAGGAACTAAACTAAAGGATTTGTGGGAGTACAATCCACTGACTAACACATGGATTCAGAAAGCTGATTTTCCAGGATCAGGAGGAAATGGTATCTATTTCGCAACTGCTTTTTCGGTTGAAAATAAAGGATACATCTGTGGCGGTAAATGGGGGCCAAGTCTGTATTCAAGTCAATTGTGGGAATACAAACCTAGTTCCGATCAATGGATTCAACGGGCAAATTTCCCAGCAGGAGTTCGTTACCAACTAAGTTCCTTTACGATTGGAAATCAAGCTTATGTCGGACTCGGCGCCAATCAGGATACCTATAAAAAGGATTTTTATCGCTATAATCCTGGAACGAACCAATGGACTCAAATTGCAGACTTTATTGGAAGTGAACGAGGAAGTGCTTGTTCCTTTACCATTCAAAATAGAGGATTTATCTGTTTGGGAACCAATGGCGGTTTGTTAGGGGATTTGTTGGAATACAACCCTGTTCAAAACGAATGGGAGGTTCGTTGTGCTTATGGTGGAAGTGAACGTAAAAACGCGATTTGTTTCGTGGTAAACGACCGTGCTTATGTTGGACTAGGAAAAGGATACTCAGGTAAGAAAGCAAGTTTGCAAGAATATGCAGCGCCTAATTATGCTGCACTGAATGAATTAGCATTGAATACCCAAATATTTCCAAATCCAAGCAACGGAAATGTATGGATTAAAATGACTGTTCCCATGGAGCAAGTGATCATTTACGATGCTTACGGAAAACAATGTTTTGAACTGAAGCAACATCATTCAAAGGAGTTTATGCTTTCTTTAAATGAATTCCCAACAGGCATTTATTATGCGCGCATTCAATCAGCGGAAGGACAATGGATTCAAAAACAACTCATCATCGAATAAGTATGAAAAAGATGATTTTAAGCATGTTAATGCTCTGCACTTTTGGGCAGTTGACAGCACAAGATTACTGGTTTCAAAGGGACACGATCAATGGTTCGCCTAAATCGGCGATGTGTGCAGTTTCTTTTTCCCAGATTGGACTCATTATAGGTGGTTTAGATGAATTTGGTTTCAAACGTAAAATGTATTCCTATTCCCCCTTTCAAAACGATTGGGATGAAGAAGTTTCGCTGGGTGGTAATACAGGTGACGGTTTAGAACGCGCTTCTGCTTGTGCCTTTGCGTTGACACATGAGAACATTCAAAAGGCATACGTTTGCCTTGGACAAACTCAGACGGTTGCTTACATGAAAGACTTGTGGGAATTCAATCCACAAACCGAGACATGGTCTCAAAAAGCCAATTTTGCTGGTTCAGCAAGGAGACAAGCCGTTTGTTTTACAGCAAACAACCAAGCTTTTGTTGGAACAGGTGAGGACGCTGCAGGATTGAAAAAAGATGTGTACAAATATGATCCTATAATGAATGCTTGGACGCAAGTTGCAGATTTTGCTGGAACAGCACGTCGTGATGCCGTCGCTTTTGAGTTGAATGGAATGGGATTCATTGCAACCGGAGATGATGGTGTATTAAAAAATGATCTGTGGATGTATGATTTTCAATCGGACTCTTGGATCGATAAAGCTCCGTTTCCAGGAACCCCAAGAGCAGGAGCTGTAGCCTGGGGAGCTGATCATGTTGCATATCTAGGAATGGGGGAGGACTTACTCGGAGACTTTAAAAATGACCTGTACGAATACAATTATTACCTCAATTCCTGGATTCAAAGAGCGAGTTTGCCAGCACCAGGAAGAAAGAATGCTTTCGCTTTTTACATCGATGGAATTTCTTATGTAGGCGGTGGATATCATGGCGTTTTTCTGGAGGATTTTTGGGCATATGCTGGAACGGCGGATGTAATGGAAAAAAATAAGGTGGAAATAGGTCTATTTCCAAATCCTGTTCAAAACGAATTAAAGGTCAAATCTGAGCAAATTTTACACCATGTACGCGTATATGCGATGGATGGAAATCAGTTGATGGAACAAATGATTGAAAGCAATGAATGTACAATCGATGTTTCTCATTGGAGAAATGGAGCCTATGTCCTTTCATGTGAAATGAACGGAGAAGTGATTCAAAAAACATTTGTGAAATGCGATTGATTATTTTCTTCTCGCTGATATTGTTGGATTTTTCTTGCTCACAAAATCCAACAACTGCCAAGGTCCAACATAACAAGGAAAAAAACAGTCAGAACACAGGTAATCATCAAGTTGGTGAGAGAAAAATGGACAAGCAACAAAATAAATCTACTCGATTTTCATTCTTCACTCACTTGCAACCAGAAGGTTGGGCCTATGTTATTTCTGAAAATGGAAAACAAATTATTAATCAGGAAACGATCCCAGGAGTACAAGGAAATCAAGGGTTTAAAACGTCTCAAGAAGCCCAGAAAGTAGCTGAATTGGTGATTCAAAAACTTGAAAAAGGTGCTTTCCCACCTACGGTTTCCGAGGAAGAACTCGGCACACTTGGAATTTCTTGGATGAAATAAAGCCGGATTTCAACTATTTGGATGAAATCAACTAACTTTGCACCCATGAAAAGATACCGAATTTCCGAGATTTTAGCTGAAAATTCACCGCTCAAAATTGGTGAAGAAATCAATGTAAAAGGGTGGGTGCGTGCCTTCCGAAGTAACCGTTTCATTCAATTGAATGATGGTTCTTGCATGGCAAATATTCAGGCTGTTGTTGACTTTGAACAGTGGGAAGAAACACTTTTGAAACGCATCACCACGGCTTCAGCTTTATCTTTAACAGGAAAATTGGTCGCATCTCAAGGAGCAGGTCAAAAAGTGGAACTGCAAGTGGAGCACATCGAAATTTTAGGTGATGCTCATCCCGATGAGGTTCAAAAAACGGTGATGCAACCGAAACGTCATAGTTTAGATTTCTTGCGTGAACAAGCTCACTTGCGTTTTAGAACAAATACTTTTGGTGCTGTTTTCCGCATTCGACACGCCGTGGCATTTGCGATTCATCAGTTTTTTAACGAACGTGGATTCTATTACCTTCATACGCCAATTATTACTGGATCTGACGCTGAAGGAGCGGGCGAAATGTTTCGTGTTACGACGTTAGATGCTAAAAATCCACCATTAACAGAAGATGGTGCTGTTGATTTTAAAGAAGATTTCTTTGGAAAACCAGTAAACTTAACCGTTTCTGGACAGTTGGAAGCAGAATTAGCCGCTACCGCGTTGGGTCAAGTGTATACCTTCGGACCGACATTTAGAGCAGAGAACTCAAATACATCCAGACACTTGGCAGAATTTTGGATGATTGAACCAGAAGTAGCCTTCAATAATCTCAAGGATAATATGGATTTAACGGAGGATTTCCTAAAATACATTTGTTCTTACATTCTATCTAATTGTGCAGAGGATGTACAATTTTTAAGCGAGCGTGATGCACAAGAACAAGCGCAAAAACCACAGAATGAGCGCAATGAAATGACTCTCATCGAACGCTTAAAGTTTGTGATTGAAAATCCATTTAAACGTCTTACCTACACCGAGGCAATCGATGTATTGATGAATTCGAATCACTACAAAAAGAAAAAGTTTAAATATCCGGTAGAATGGGGAATTGATCTTCAAAGCGAGCACGAAAGATATTTGGTAGAAAAGGAATTCAATTGTCCAGTGATTTTAACGGATTACCCAGCGAAAATCAAAGCGTTTTACATGCGTCTTAATGAGGATGGAAAAACGGTTGCCGCTATGGATGTCCTATTCCCTGGAATCGGAGAAATAGTTGGTGGATCTCAACGTGAAGAACGCTACGATGTCCTGCTTCAGAAATGTGAAGAGTTCCATATTCCAGCTGAAGAATTATGGTGGTATATGGATACGCGTAAATTCGGTACCGTTCCGCATGCGGGATTTGGTCTAGGATTCGAACGCATGGTCATGTTCGTTACGGGCATGTCAAATATTCGCGATGTAATTCCTTTCCCTCGTACGCCATTGAATGCTGAATTTTAATTCAAGCAATTTTTTCCTGCAATATAGCCAGTGGTCCAGGCTGCTTGGAAATTAAATCCTCCAGTGATGCCATCGATATCCAGAATTTCACCTGCAAAATGAATTCCTGGTGTGCGTTTACTTTCCATGTTTCGAATGTCGATGTCAGTCATGGAAATGCCTCCTGCCGTAACAAATTCTTCTTTAAAGGTGGTTTTTCCAGCTACCTCATAGCGATCATTCAATAAAATATTGATCAATTTATTGGTATTCTTTTTCCCTAATTCATGCCAACGAATTTCTGATGGTATTTCTGCTTTCGCAAGTAGAAAATGCCATAAACGATTTGTGATAGGAAAGGGATTCAAATTTTGTACTTTTTTCGCCCCGTGAAGCTGTACCGTCTCATCTAACGCTGATCGCAAATCAGTTTCCTTTGTTTCATTCAGCCAGTTCACCAAAACGTGAAATTGATACGATTTTTCTGCTAAAATTCGAGCTCCCCATGCAGATAGAAGCAGAACCGCTGGGCCACTCATTCCCCAATGGGTGATTAATAAAGGACCCTGCCCTAATAATTTTGTCCCTTCCACTTTCACACTTACTTTTTCAACAACCGTACCCATTAATTCACGAATTGGATTGTTGGGCATGTTGAAGGTGAAAAGCGAGGGAACTGGATCAATAATTTCGTGACCAAGTTTTTCCAGCCAATCAAAATTTTGTCGTTTAGGCTGGCCTCCTGTTGTAATGATGATGCGATCAGCGGCAAACGTTTTTTCGTCTGTATGGACCGTAAATCCTTGTGTATTTGTTTCTATTTTCTTGACTCCTTGGTGAAGGGAAATTTGAATACCTAATTTCTTTGCTTCTTGCTCAAAGCAATCAATAATTGTCTGTGAATCATTACTTTCTGGAAAGAGACATCCATCAGGATAGGTTTTCATCAGTACACCACGTTCTTTAAACCAATTAATGGTTGATTGAGCGTTGAATTGTTCAAATGCTTTTCGAAGGTAATTTTCTCCTCTTGGATAATGTGAAGCCAGCTTTTTATTGTCAAAACAGGCATGTGTCACATTACAGCGTCCACCTCCGGAAATTTTCACCTTAGCTAATAACTTAGCCGATTTTTCCAAGATGAGCACATGCGCATTTGGATGGTGTTTTTTAGCACTTAACGCCGCAAAAAATCCCGCTGCTCCTCCACCAATAACGACTACTTTTTTCTTTGACATGCGAGCAAAAATACCCTAAAATATGCGTTCAATCACCATTTTCTTTCCTTGAAATGTGATTTCATCCTGAACTGACTTTCCAATTAATGCAATTCCCAATGGGGCCTGTGGATTTAAGCAAAAAACAGGTTCGTCCATCACTTTTAGCATCCCAAGTCCAACGGTAAAATAGTACCATTGCTTATTGCATAAAATCAGGGAACCTAAGCTGACTCGTTGATGTGTTTTATTCAAATCAATTTTCGCCAATAAATCAAGTTGATCTTGGATAACCAATAATTGCTTTCCTAGTTTCTCTTGCTCCAATTGTACCATGGCTACTCCAACTTCGTGTTTATCACCCGCCGAACTTTTAGCATCGTTCGATTTACCGTCTGATGCTTCCGCTAAAATCATGTTTAATTCATCGTACTTTGTTAAAAGTGATAGTGTTAATGTCTGATGTACTGTAGATTTTTGCATGTACTATTTACGGAATAAATAACGAAATGAAAGTTCAAATGCACCTTGTGTTTTTACAATATCAGCTATACCTGAAATGGTAAAATCATAGGAGAGATTCAATTGATAATGATCCATTTGGAAACCAACTCTTGCCACCATCGCATCTTTCCATCGGTTATAAAGTCCCATAGAGATGTAATTGGTTTTGGCCGTTTTACCGGATAAGCTTCCTTGCACATAATGACGAAATGCGGCCCCGAAAAGACATTCATGAGCACTTTTTTGTTGCTGATAAAAAAACAAAGGAACCAAGGCCGTTTTGGCGTTTTTCATGGAAATTTCGGCACTGCCATAAAGTGTTGTTCGGATGAACAACCGTTCTTTTTCATTTGCTAAAAAGGAATAACTAGGACGATTAACATGGAAAGCCGCAAATCCGCCAGTGAAACTATGTATGGTCCAAGATTGACTACCCGCATTATTTCTTCGAAAACGATAAACAGCACCCGTTCCTGCATCTTTAAATGTAAATTGCTTATTAGCTAAAATTTCACCACTGATGATACTCGGATCGTATGCTAATCCGTTGTATTGATTTCCCCAACGACCATTATTTCCATCGATACTGCGTTGACCTAAACCCGCATAGATTCCTAGTCCCACTGTAGCATTTCGACTAACGCTTAAATGGTAAGCACCATTCAGAGATACTTGCGAAGTTTTAATCGAAAGATCTCCTGTTTGATCAGTATAAATCTGTAATCCAAGTGCAAAAAATCCGTCCGTATTTCTACGAGATTTTTGAAGTCGAGCGTCAATGCCTGTAGCCATCGTCTGAAATGGACTTGCCACACTTTTCCACTGATTTCGATAGTTGAAAGTAGCTTGAATAGGCCCCTCACTTCCTGTCAGCCCTGGATTGAGCATCATCGGAACTTGCTCTACCTGAGAAAAATGTAAATCTTGGGCAGTCGTGAAAAACGAGACCATACTTAGGATGCAAATCAATTGTATTTTCTTCATGACTTACTTTAATAAGGTTAGATTTCCAGAACGAATTTCAACGTTTCCATTTTGCAATTTCACCATGAGTTTATAAGCAAATACACCTGCATTCATTTCTTTGCCTTTGAATTTTCCATCCCAACAGGCATTTTGGTCTTTCGTTTGAAAAACACACTGTCCCCAGCGATCATAGATAGCATAATCTAACTCGGCAATGCAATTTCCATACACACATGCTTGCTTGTTTTCATTGTTTGAACTGGCTGGCGAAAAAATAGTAGGAACATAAATATCTCCACAAACCTCGGTGACGTAAATTTGTACTTGCGCTTGTCCGGTACAACCATTGGCTGCTGTTCCGGTAACCGTGTATAAGGTGGTAATGCTGGGAGAGGCATTCGTAGCCGCACAGTTCGTACATGCCAATCCATCTGGCGGACTCCAAACATAAGTTAATGCGCCACTCGCAGAAATTGGAACCGATTGCCCTTCCAAAATACTGGTCGAAATGGGACTCGCCGTTACGTTAATTGATCCCATTCCGTTTATTTGATACGTCTCTGAAGTCCCACAGTCATTGGCATCACTGACAACCAATGAAACACTTGTCCCTGGAGCAAGATTTGAAATGGAATTGACATTCGAATTTACGGGATTCCAGGTGTACGTAAACGGACTCACGCCTCCTGTAACTAGTACTGATACAGAACCGTTATCCGTTGTGCATGAAGAAGGAATAATGGTTTCTGTGATCACTAATGGCGATGGTTCCGAAATTGTTACACTTGCTGTGCCTATGCAGCCCGTGTTATCGGTGACTTGTAAAGTATAAGTGCCAGCTGTCAAATTGCTTGCCGTTGCATTCGTTCCTCCACTTGGTGTCCAAGCAAATATGTATGGGGAAGTCCCACCTGAAACTTGCGCCATCGCTGCACCATTTGAACCTCCAAAGCAGGACACATTTGCTTGCGTGCAAGATACATTTGGACCATTTGAATTACTAACGGAAGCTGCTCCATTTGCTGTACAACCGTTGGCATCTGTAACAAGTAGTGAATAAACACCAGCGGAAAGAGTCGTAAGTGTCGCTGTATTTCCATTTCCTGGCGACCACAAATAGCTATATGGAGCGGTTCCTCCATTTGGGGTTGCACTCACTGTTCCATTTGCTGTTCCACATAAGGTGCTGGTTGAGCTTGTCGTTACAGAAAGCTCTGCTATTGGTTGAGTAATAGTCATCGTTAATGTTCCAGTACAATTGTTTACATCTACCACATTAACTGTATATGTTCCGGAACTTAAGTTGTTCACATTGGCACCAACCCCAACGTTAGGGGTCCAAGTATAGGTATATGGACCAACTCCTCCGGTTGAAATAACGGAGATTGCACCATTACTTCCTCCAAAACAAGATACATTGGTCAGGGAACTACTTGTCACGCTTAAGGATGTACACGGACTTGTTGTACATGGTGTTAAATTTGCTCCTGTAAATTGATAAATTGTTCCCGTATTATCGGTGACTTGAAATTGAGTGGATCCAATAGGTGGAGTGACCGTTGTTCCAGTGGCAAAATTGACATATGCTGCTGGAGAACTACATGCAGTAACGGGAGTAAATCCATTTAAACATTGTCCAAAAAACCAAGTATAACCGCAATTTTGACATTCCGTTTGATTCGTTATAGGAGTATTTGTTGCGGGTACATAGTTCGACCAAGTATAAGGACCAACACCGCCGCTAACAGTGAATTGACCATTCGATTCTACACATACTTGTAATCCAGCACAAGGACTCACCGTAATTTGAATGGAATCGGCACCACAAGGAAGTGTATAAACAATTGTTTGAACCCCGACTCCAGCAATACTCGGATTAAATACACCGTTCGCATTGACACCTGGTCCGGACCATGTTCCACCTGAAGATCCTGCTATTAGGGTGATTGGCGCGTCGGTAAGACAAACTGAACTTGGTTGACAAATCGTTGCATCACAACAGGTACTTGCGAAAGGTGCGCAGGCTCCAATCGCAAAGGATCGAATGGCTCCACTCCGTGTACTACTGGTCGATGTACCTGTTCCTCCAACGGCTATTAATTCTCCATTGGTGTTAATTTCTAGGTCATAAACCGCAAAATTTGTTGGATAAAATGCTTGCTGAATGAGTAATCCATCATATTTCACGACCCCAGTCGTTGAGCCAACGTAGATGTTGCCACATTGATCAATCGCAATTCCTGAACTCCCTACAGAATGACCACTTGGAAAAAGAGTGTTGTATTGTCCACCAGGAATCGAGTTGTCCTGCAAGAATGAACAATCTTGTAAACTGCGTTTTTCAATTTTATTTCCACGGTTGACATACAAATGGTACTGATCCGTGGCTAAAGCACAAATCCCTGAATTGTCGTATCGATAATTTTCCAGTTTATATCCCCAACTAGCACCATGATTCATTTTGAAAAAGCTCGTTGTTCCAGTTGGACAAAGCGTAAAGTTGTCGTTCACGTAGCCCATGGTATCTTGGGTCATGAAGTAGTACTTTCCGTTTTTTGCTGAGGTAATCGATCGTACTTCCTCCACATTGGGTGGAATACTAGTTGTTGGACCATTGGAAATAAACTGTTGATTGGTCATGTTCAAGGTAGAGGTATTGACGTTGTAAATTACCGCATCTAGCTGTAACAGAGCCCCTCCAGTTCCCCCAATGACCAAACTTGTTTCGTCACAGTTAAAGGCGATGGTCCAAAATTCAGCACTGGAAAGAATCCCGCCAGGATTGGCGTTACTTAATAGAAGTGCTCCAGTGGGACTAATTTTCTGTATTTGCGCAACAGATCCTGCGGTAACATAGGAATTCCCGGCGTTATCAACAGCAAATGTCCCCAACCAAACATTTGAAGTGTCGTATGGAGTATTGTAGGTCCATTGGAGCGTTCCTGCAGCATTGTATTTTAAAATTTGCATGGGCATGATGCCACCAAGTGCATATACATTTCCAGCACCATCTCGATCACATTCCCAAACTACATCCCAGTTTGTGGCGAAAACAGGAGTCTGAATCCATGGGTCGATGAATAAATCTGCTGAATGTTGATACGATTCTACTTCAAATTTGACCATTTTTTGATTCACTCCAAAGGCACTTTTCAGTTCCTTTTTTTCCTCACCTTGAAAGGAAATTGGTGCATGATCAATGATGTCGCCAAAGGCAGTTGGAATATGAATTTCTCCTTGAAGAAATTGCACGTTTCGGTCGTATTCCATTTCAATATTTGCTGGATTTCCTCCGGGATGCACAATGAATACATATTTCAATCCAATTTGTGGATGAACGGTAAATTTTAAATCAATCAATGGATAAATGTTCTCATAAATGAGTTCCTCAAATGCACTGGCATGTGAAATAGCTTCATAACTACCATCGGCTAATTGAACTGAATAATTGTGCTCATCGCTTCTTTGTTTACGCCCGGATAATTTCACTTTTGCATTTGCATTGACATAGCGCATGGAAACATCGTCGCTTTTAAATTTAAATTTTCCAACAATACGTTCTTGTTCTTTGTATTTTGAAGGAATACTAGCTAATTCTGCTCGCAGTGCATCCCGCTGTGCTTTCGGGACTTTAACAGCTTCTAAGAAGGAGTAATGAATTCCGGTTTTTCCGAAGAAAATACGAGTGGATCCGAAGTCGACGCCAAACAATATTTTCCCGGTTTCATTTGTTGCATACTCATCAAACTGCCCTTTGTTTTCGATAAAAACACGTGCTTTTTGAAAATTTTGCGTCCAATTATTTTCTGAATTTTCTTGTCCGAAAAGCGAAAAAATCCCGAATAGACTAAAATAGATAAGTAGTCGTTTTTTCATAGCGGAAATCAGCATTTGGTTTAAACAAATATAATCTTTTCAACAGGAAAAAATAAACCACTTGATTTACAGATAGTAAGAAATACAGAATTGACCAATATCCGTTCCGTTCTGACCTTGCTCCTTTGGTCCATTTATCGTAAATTCGCAAACTTAAAAGTTCAAGCATGATGCGTCCAAAATACCCAGAATATAAGGGATTAAATTTGCCAAACGTGGCTCAATCGGTTTTAGAAAAATGGCAAAATCAACACATTTTCGAAAAATCAATTTCGACAAGAGAAGGCAATGATTCGTATGTTTTCTTTGAAGGGCCGCCGTCTGCAAATGGTTTACCTGGAATCCACCATGTGATGGGTCGAGCAATCAAAGACATTTTTTGCCGTTACCAAACACTAAAAGGAAAGCAAGTAAAACGCAAAGCTGGATGGGATACACATGGTTTACCTGTTGAACTAGGCGTTGAGAAAGAACTAGGAATTACCAAGGAAGACATTGGCACCAAAATCAGCATTGATGAATACAACGATGCTTGCCGTAAAGCGGTGATGCGTTACACCGATATTTGGAATGATTTAACCGTGAAAATGGGATATTGGGTAGATATGGAAGATCCATACATTACTTATGAACCCAAGTATATGGAGTCTGTTTGGTGGCTACTTGCTCAACTATACCAGAAAAATTTAATTTACAAAGGTTATACAATTCAACCTTATTCTCCTAAAGCAGGAACGGGACTTTCTTCTCATGAATTGAATCAACCAGGGTGTTACAAAGATGTAAAAGATACCACCGTTGTTGCCATGTTTAAAGCGGAAAATCCGGAAAAGGTGCGAGCTGCTTTTGGAAGCAATATTTCGATGGAAAATCACACAAGTGATGTTCATTTTCTTGCTTGGACTACCACTCCTTGGACACTTCCTTCGAATACGGCATTAACCGTTGGGCCTAGCATAGAATATGCACTTGTAGCGACTTACAATCAATATACTTTTGAGCCAATCACCGTTATTTTGGCTAAGAATTTAATTTCTTATCAATTCAGTAAGGGATTTCAAGCACACGAAAACATTGCTGATTTGAGTTCCTATGAGAAAGGTGCCAAAACCATTCCGTATGTTGTTTTAGGAACATGTGCTGGAAATAATTTACTCGGAAATACTTACGAGCAACTTCTTCCTTACGCACTTCCAGCGGAACATCCTGAAAAGGCTTTTGTGGTCATCCCAGGTGATTTTGTCACAACAGAAGATGGAACTGGAATCGTTCACACAGCGCCAACTTTTGGTGCGGATGATGCGAAAGTTGCTGCGGATGCAGGTGTTCCGGCAATGCTGGTCGCTGATGAACGCGGAAATTTAGTTCCTTTGGTTGATCTTCAGGGTCGCTTTCGTCCGGAAATGGGTGAATTTGCCGGGATGTTTGTTAAAAATGAATATTACAATGAAGGTGAAGAACCGGAACGCTCAGCGGATGTTCAAATCGCCATCAAACTGAAAGAAGAAAATAAAGCATTCAAAGTAGAAAAATACGAGCATAACTATCCTCATTGTTGGCGAACCGATAAACCGGTACTCTACTATCCACTTGATTCTTGGTTCATTCGTGTGACCGATAAAAAAGATCGCATGGTAGAGTTGAATCAGACCATTCAATGGAAACCTGAGTCAACTGGATCGGGTCGATTTGGTAAATGGTTAGAAAATGCCAATGATTGGAATTTATCGCGTTCAAGATATTGGGGAATCCCTATTCCTATTTGGTCAACGGAGGAAGGGGATGAACGAATCTGTATTGAATCCGTTCAACAATTGAAAGCGGAATGCGACAAAGCCATTCTAGCTGGATTCATGGAAAATAATCCTTTTGCTGATTTCGAAATCGGAAATATGTCTTCCGAAAACTATGCCCAAATTGATTTGCATAAACATAAAGTCGATGCCGTTATTTTAGTGTCTCCATCTGGGAAACCGATGAAGCGAGAAGCGGATCTCATCGATGTGTGGTTTGACTCTGGTTCCATGCCTTATGCACAATGGCATTATCCATTTGAGAACAAAGAACTCATCGAAAATCGCACGGGATATCCGGCTGATTTTATCGCAGAAGGAGTTGATCAAACGCGTGGTTGGTTTTATACCTTACACGCCATTTCAACCATGGTTTTTGATTCAGTTGCATATAAAAATGTCGTATCCAATGGTTTAGTATTAGACAAAAATGGACAGAAAATGTCTAAGCGTCTTGGAAATGGAATCGATCCGTTTAGTACGCTTGAGCAATATGGTCCTGATGCCACTCGTTGGTACATGATAACAAACGCTCAACCTTGGGATAATTTAAAATTTGACTTAGAAGGAATTACCGAAGTTCAACGAAAGTTCTTTGGGACTTTGTACAACACATATTCCTTTTTTGCACTGTATGCCAATTTAGATGGATTTGATTATTCAGCTGCTGATGTTGCATTAGCGGATCGTCCGGAAATAGATCGTTGGGTATTATCGAAACTTCATTCATTAATTGCTGATGTGGATGCGGCTTATCAAGAATACGAGCCAACAAAAGCTGGTCGAGCAATTCAAGATTTTGTGACAGAACAATTGTCAAATTGGTATGTCCGCCTTTGTCGTCGTCGTTTTTGGAAAAATGATGATCCAAGTGATAAACTGGCCGCATATCAAACGCTATATACGTGCCTAGAAACCGTTTCAATTCTTGCATCTCCGATTGCTCCGTTCTTTATGGATCAATTGTTTCAGGACTTGAATTCAGTTTCTGGAAAAAACAAAGCTGAATCGGTGCATTTGGCTCATTTTCCTCAAGTAAATGCGGCTAACATTGATCAGGCTCTGGAAAGTCAAATGGAACTAGCTCAAAAGTCTTGTTCATTAGTTCTAGGCTTGCGTAAAAAACATTCTCTCCGTGTGAGACAACCGCTTCAAAAAATCATGATTCCTGTATTGAATCAAGAAATCGCGGGTCATTTAATGCACGTGAAAGACCTCATATTGTCAGAAGTGAATGTGAAAGAATTGGAACTGTTAACCGACGGTGCAGGAATGTTAGTGAAAAGCATTAAGCCGAATTTCAAAACAATCGGACCTAAATATGGTAAACAGATGAAAGCCATTGCTGGAATTGTTGCGAATTTCTCACAAGAGGATATCGCTTCAGTTGAACAAAACGCCGGATGGAATGGAGAAATTGAAGGCACTACAATTGAATTGGATTTAGCAGATTTTGAAATCAATGCGCAGGATATACCAGGATGGTTGGTCGCGAGTGAAGGTGGAATCACCGTTGCTTTGGATATTACCCTGACCGATGAATTAAAAGCAGAAGGTGTGGCACGTGAAGTGGTGAACCGTATTCAAAACATCCGCAAGGACACAGGTTTTGAAGTGACGGATCGCATTTCCATTGTCGTTGACACAACGGATGCTATTTCACAAGCGATGAAACAATTTGAAACGTATATTTGTACGGAGGTTCTCGCAACATCCATCCTCTTCGATCAATTAACTACTGGTCAGAAGGAAAGCATCGAAGCGGAAGGCGACACAATTTTTAATATAACTAAATCAAATTAAGCCATGAATCACTGGATTTTTGACGGAAAAGAGATGACAACAGCAGGTGGAGCAGCTATCACATGGCACGATCATCGTTTTTTTGATATCACACACAATGGTGTTGTTTTTCATGGTGAAATCGTTCAAGATCAGTCTGAAAACCGAGAGCTGACCATTAAAATAAATCACCGCGTATTTCAAGTGAAACGCAAAGGTGAGTTGGATGAAATCATCGCTTCATTGGGATTTGATAAGCCAAAAATTCGCAAATTGAAAGAATTAGTAGCTCCCATGCCTGGACGTGTAACAAACATTCATATTGAAGTTGGTCAAGCGATCCAACCTGGCGATCCAATTTTATCTTTAGAGGCCATGAAAATGGAAAATGTATTGAAAGCTGAGGGTATTGGCGTGGTGAGTCAAATTCAAATTCAGCAGGGAGACGTGGTGGAAAAAGGAGCAGTTCTTGTTTCTTTCGAATAGACTATTTGATCCAAATTTCAATTGATTTATTGTCCTTTAATTCAATTTTCGCTTCTTCAAAGCTAGGAGCCGAAAAAGTACCACGTGCATTTCTAGAAAAGCCATAAGCTTCTGTTGGCGCACCAAACATGTTTTTATCTAAGTATCCATTGCCATTTTCGTCATGAAATATCGCAACGGCATAGCATCCATTCGCTAAATGCTCAAAAGTGTATTTAGTGCTCGGTTTTTTTGTGTCGATGAATACCCCTTTGAACTGTTTTCCTTTTACCGGAAACATATCCACTTGTCGAAAAAGTCCAAATGATATTTTCCCCTTTCCGTTTTGAATATTCGTAACCGTAACTGTTAAATTACTAGTCGAATCTTTCGACGTATGAAAAGAGGTAAATAGTAAAAACAAGCCGATCAGAGAAACTTTCATGATTATCTCAACAAGGATACTGAAAATTTGTTCGTTTCGAGCGGTAAATGTAAATTTCCTCAGAATCATGGCTACCTTTGTTGGTATGAGTAAATACATTTTAGTCACAGGTGGTGCCGGATATATCGGTTCACACACAGTTGTTGCTTTGGTGGAAGAAGGTTACACGCCAGTTATTGTCGATGACTTTCGAAATGCAACGGATGTCGTTATAAAAGGTCTCGAAGAAATCATCGGATTCACACCCATTGTTCATCGATTGGATGTATGTCAGTTAAAGGACCTACGAACCTTGTTCGAACAATATTCTTTTCAAGGAATCATTCATTTTGCTGCCTACAAAGCGGTAGGTGAATCAGTGGAAAAGCCGCTACAATATTATCAAAATAACCTAGTTGGATTGATGAATGTATTGGCATTAATGGAGGAATTTCAAGTGGAAAATTTTGTTTTCTCCTCGTCTTGTACTGTTTATGGAGAACCAAAAGATATCAAGGAGGTTCAAGAAGAAACACCTAAAAGTTTACCTGAATCACCCTACGGATACACAAAATGGATTGGAGAACAAATTATTCACGACTTTTTTCGTTCCGCACCAGATTTTCACCTGATCAACTTGCGTTATTTTAATCCGGTTGGTGCTCATTCAAGTGCGAAAATTGGTGAGTATCCGCTGGGAAAACCAAATAATTTATTGCCTTTTGTTACCCAAACGGCTATTGGAAAACAAGCTTGTCTAACCGTTTTTGGAAATGATTATCCAACACGTGATGGGTCTTGTGTTCGTGACTATATTCACGTGATGGATCTTGCAGAAGCGCATGTAAAAGCCATCCAGTTTCTCGAAAAACAAGAAAAAGGATGTTTGGAAGCCATTAATATTGGTACCGGAACTGGAACTACTGTATTGGAAGTAATCCATGTTTTTGAAGTAGTGAGTGGACAAGCATTAAATTATCAAATTGGACCGCGAAGAACAGGTGATGTCATCGAAATATTCGCCAATGCGGACAAAGCTCAAAAACTGCTTAATTGGAAATCAGGAAGAAGTATTCATGATGCAGTTCGCGATGCTTGGAATTGGGAATTAGCTTTAAATCAAGAAAAATAACATGGCATTTTTAATAGACACTCATGCGCATTTATATGCAGAAGAATTTGATGAAGATCGTATTGAAATGCTTCAAAGAGCAAATGCGATTGGCGTAAAAGCGATGTTACTACCAAACATCGACTCAAGCTCTATTTTGCCAATGGAAAAATTAGCTGCAACGCATTCATCATGTATTCAAATGATGGGACTGCATCCAACTTATGTGAAAGAAAATTGGAAAGATGAATTAGCGATCATCGAAGCTAAATTATTCAGTCAAACGGAAACGTATTGTGCCGTGGGTGAAATAGGGATGGATTTGTATTGGGATAAAACCTTCGTGGAGGAACAAAAGTTGGTCTTTCGTCAACAAGTGAAGTGGGCAAAAGAATTGAAATTACCCATCGCCATTCATGTCCGCAAAGCATTTGATGAATTGTTTGCAATCTTAGATCAGGAATGGACACCAGAACTAAAAGGTGTTTTTCATTGCTATACAGGCAGTGTTGAGCAAGTCAAGAAAATTCTGAAATACGAACAATTCTATTTTGGGATTGGGGGGGTATTGACGTACAAAAATGCAGGTCTTCAAGAGGTGCTGCCGCATATCCCGTTGAACCGATTGGTGTTGGAAACAGATGCACCCTATTTAAGCCCAGTTCCGCACCGTGGAAAAAGAAACGAATCGGCATTTGTAGCTGAGGTAGCTGGAAAAATAGTCGATATTTTAGGCGTTTCAATGGATGAGGTGAAGGAAACTACGAGTAAGAATGCCATCGAATTATTTCAATTGCAAAAATTCATACATTTAGCTCATGACTAAAATCCTTCTCATTTATTCAGGTGGAACTATCGGGATGATTAAAAACCCCCTAACTGGCGAGCTCGAAAGTTTTAATTTTAAGCACATTCACGACCATGTTCCAGAATTGAATCGATTAAATGTGGACATCGAAAGTATTAGTTTTGATCAACCGATTGATTCTTCTGAAATGAATTTGGAGCATTGGGAATTAATGGCTGAATTAATCGAAAAAAATTATGAGTCCTTTGATGGATTTGTGATTTTACATGGATCGGATACCATGGCATTTTCAGCATCTGCCTTGAGTTTCATGTTACAAGGATTAAGAAAACCAGTAGTGTTTACAGGCTCTCAATTGCCTATTGGCACCATCCGAACAGATGGAAAGGAAAATTTAATCACCGCAATTGAAATCGCAGGAATGAGGGATGAATTTGGCGAAGCGATTCTGCAAGAAGTGGCGGTTTATTTTGAGTATTCTTTGTATCGCGGAAACCGTAGTTCGAAAATATCAGCCAATCAATTTGAAGCTTTCCAATCTCCCAATTACCCAGAATTAGCCAAGGCTGGGGTTCATATCGAATGGCAAAAGGACCGTTTGTTTCGAACGAAATTACCGAAGTTGGTCGTAGCGAAATCATTCAAGAATGAAGTAGCCCTTATTCGCTTGTTTCCAGGAATGAATTTCGAATATTATCGCTCTGTTTTTTCTCATCCGCAAGTGAAGGCGATTGTTTTAGAAACGTATGGTTCTGGAAATGCACCTTCAGACGTCCAATTGCAATCGTTTATTCAAGCCTATATTTCTGAAGGTGGAATAGTCTTAAATATTACACAGTGTGCTTCTGGCGCCGTACAACAAGGTGCCTATCAGACCAGTTCTTTTTTTGAAAAAATTGGGGTTATTAGCGGAAGAAATTTAACCAGCGAAGCAGCACTTACGAAACTTATGTATTTACTTGGTCAAGACCAAGTGAATATCCGCGAAAAACTACAAGAATCGCTTGTTGGGGAAATGGATTAAAGTTTTTTCACTTCAATTAATTCACCTTCTTCCACTTTAATGATTCTTCCAGGGAATTTTTCGACCATGTTCAAATCATGAGTGGCCATTAAAATGGCTGTGTTTTCCTCCTTTGCCACAGCAATCAATAATTGCATGATTTCCTCGGAGGTTTCTGGGTCAAGGTTTCCAGTCGGTTCGTCTGCTAAAATTAAAGAAGGTTGATTCAAGAGCGCTCGTGCAATAGAAACGCGCTGTTGTTCTCCTCCTGATAATGTATGCGGAAAACTTGTTGCTTTTTGTTCAATTCCCACCAATTGCAAGCAACTGAGTGCTCTTTTTTGGATCAATTCTTTGTCTTTCCATCCAGTTGCCCCAAGCACGAAGGCTAAATTGTCGATGACCGTTCGGTCAGATAACAACTGAAAGTCTTGAAATACAATGCCAATTTTCCTTCTGAGAAAAGGAACTTCTTTTTTTGTGATTCGCTTTAAATTATATTCAGAAACATGTCCTTCACCTTCTTTCAAAGGTAATTCTCCATAAAGTGTTTTCAATAAACTACTTTTTCCGCTTCCTGTTTTTCCAATTAAGTAGGCGAATTCAGTTTCCTCCAAATCGAACCATACGTTCTTTAAAATCAACTTTTCTTGTTGATAGATTTGGGCATTTGCGAGTGTAATGACTTTTGACACGATCTTAACTTTGAAACAAAAGTGCTCATTTTGTTGTAACCATCGTTTTCCTTTTTCGATAATATCTTAACACTTTCAGGTTTAAAACTTTTGAAAGCCTGCATATTCTCACCGCTGGCCAATTGTAATTTTACATACTATGAATCGTAACTTACGCCATCTCGTCTTTGTTTTCTTGCTTCCCCTACATTTTTGGGCACAAGAAACAGTAAAATATGCCGGTGAAAATGCGCCATTTTACCGTGCGGAAGAATTGTATGAAAAAGCCCAATATAGTGCAGCGAAACAGGAGTTTCGTAGCTTTATTAATGGGAGTGTTCAAGCAAAAAGAAACCCAAATGATCCGCTGTTGGTTAAAGCATATTACTACGAAGGAATTTCGGCATTGGAATTATACAACAATGATGCGATTCCATTATTAGATGCGTTTAATAAAGCCTATCCAGATAACATTTACAAAAACAAAATTGCATTAAAGATTGGAAATTTCCATTTTCAAAATGAAGATTTCGAATCTGCACAACTTGCTTATTCAAAAGTTCCAGTTCGAGAAATTGAGGACAATGAAAAGGAAGAGGTTTTATTCAAAATGGGATACTCTGCTTATCAAAATGGCGATATCGAAACATCCTATGATGCTTTCCGTGACGTGAAAGATGGTAGCACGCAATATGCGAAGCCAAGTTTGTACTTTTACTCTCACATCAGCTACACGAAAAATGCTTTGCAAGTTGCTTTGGAAGGATTCCAAAAGTTGCGCACAGATTCAACGTTTTGTGGTGTCGTGCCTTATTACATTGCGCAAATTTTACATAAACAAGGAAAATACCAGGAAGTCATTGATATGGCTCCATCGGTATTGAGTTGTTCGATTGTGAATAATGAAGCGGATATTCAACACATCATTGGTGATGCATACTATCAACTGGGGAATTATACGGATGCGATTACTCATCTTGAAAAATTCCATGCGAAGTCTAAAGGGACACGTGACGATTTTTATGAACTGGGATTCTCTTATTATAAAACCAATCAATTTGAAAAGGCGATTAAAAACTTCGACAAGGTAACTCGTGTGGACGATAGTCTTGGTCACATAGCGATGTACCAAATTGGGGATGCATACTTGAAGGCAGATAAATTACTTCCTGCTAGAAGTGCCTTCGAACGAGCATCTGATATGGCCAGTCTTCCAAATATTCAGGAAGATGCGCTGTATCAATTTGCGGTGATTTCCTTTAAAGTGGACATTAATCCATATGATGAGTCAGTTCGCGCCTTTGAAAATTACTTGTCGCGTTATCCAAATACAAAACGCAAGTCGGATGTATTCCAGTATTTAGTGAATGTTTACACAACGACTAGTAATTATGCAAAAGCGATTGAAAGCTTGGATAAACTTCCTTCCATGGATGCCAAATTGAAACGTGTTTATCAAACAGTTGCCTTCAATTATGGCGTAGAACTTTTCCAGAAAAACGAATATGCAGATGCGATGTCAGCGTTTAAATTGGTTGAAAAATACCCAATGGACCCTCAAATGGTGGCGCTTGCTCGTTATTGGGTGGCGGACATTCACTTCCGTCAAAAAGAGTTAAAAGAGGCGATTTCAATGTACCGTGAATTTATTGCTTCCCCAGCCTCAAATTCCCTTCCAGAAAAAATTGATGCATACTACAATATTGGTTACGCTTATTTGGATCTTGAAGCTTATGATCAGTCCGTTGAATCGTTTCGAACGTATTTACAATTTGCTCCAAAAGATAAAAACAAGGTATTGGATGCCACGTTTCGTGTAGCAGATTGTTATTATTTGACACGTCAAAATCTATTGGCAGTTCAATTTTATAAGGATGCACTCGCCTTAAATTCAGGATTAAACGATAAAGCCATGTATTATTTGGCAAAAGCTTATGGATATAATGGTCAACCGAAGGAAAAGATTAGCACATTAAACGACCTATTAAGCAATTATAAAAAGTCTAAATACCGCATGAATGCTGCTTTTGAATTGGGTAGAACTTACATGTCTGAGCGAGATTTTGATGAGGCATTAATGGCTTACGAGAACTTTTTAAAGGAATATCCTACTTCCACATTTGTTCTTGATGTTCGCTTAGACATGGCTGATGCTTACTATAAAAAATGGGATTATATCAAGGCAGAATCGGCTTATAAAAGCATATTAGCAGAATTTGAACAACAACGTGAAATCTGCGAGAAAGTTGTAAAATCATTGGTGGATGTCTATAATGCCCAGAAAAATCCTGAAAGGGCTTCAAGTATTGCGGATCAATATCCATGTGCGAATATTTCAAAAGAAGAGAAGGAAAATATGTTTTATTCTCCTGCTTGGAATAGTTATTTAGATAGTAACTACGCGGAAGCGGCACCAAATTTTGAAATTTATCTATCGAAATTCCCGAATGGACGATTTGTCAATGAAACCTATTTTTATCTAGGTAATAGTTACTTGAAAATCAAGGATTCAGTTAATGCCATGAATTATTTTGTAAAATTCTTGGAGACGCCAACGACGGCTTATTCAGAATATGCCGCGGCTAAACTTTCTGGATATTATTACAATAAAAAAGATTATTCAAAAGCGAATGGATATTACAAAAGGTTGGATGAATTGGCATCCAAACCAACGACTATTTTCCAGGCAAAACTTGGACAGATGCGTTGTTCCTTTTTGATTGAGGATTATCAAAATTCCATCGTTAATGCCAAATTTGTTCTGGAAAATGCCGCAATTACACCGCAGATCAAAGTAGAAGCGGAGTACGCTGTTGGTCTTTCAAATTATCAGTTGAAGGAATACAATAATGCAAAACCTTCTTTAGAATGGTTGGTGAGAAATACTACCACAGCCATGGGATCAGAAGCGAAATATTTATTGGCGGACATTTACTTCAAAAACAAAGAATTAGCCCTAGCTGAAACTGAAATAAAAGCGTTGGTTAAAATGAAACCAAGTTATAATTATTGGGTGGCAAAAGGACTGATGCTTCAAACAAGAATTCACATGTTAAATGATGATTTGTTTCAAGCTGAACAAACTTTAAAATCGGTGATTGACTTCTACCCAGAATCCAATGATGGCATTCAATCGGAAGCAAATGACTTATGGGATGAGTTAATGCAACTGAAAAACCCACCGGCAACGGAGGAAAAAGAACCAGAAATGAAAATTGAAATCAATGAAAATTAATCGCATGAAATACGCATTCTCCATACTTGCTATCCTTTTTGCTTCGGGAATCTGGTCTCAAAAAGATGACATTGAGATTGATATGATCGCAAACCGACATGTTGAACCAGCATTTCGTATTTTGGCTCATCCAAAAATCATAGATACAGTTAAAGCAGCACAAGTAAAGGCTTATCCATTGTTATTTTTTCAAGTACCAACAAAAATCTCCTTGGATACGATTGAGGCAGCAACGGTTGAAACCTCGGAAAAATTAAAACAATTGTATCCGTTTTATGCAAAAGTAGGAGTTGGTTCTACCATCATGCCTCTGGGTGAATTGTATTTCAATTCAACGCGTTCGAGATCTTATCAATATGGTGCCAATGTGAAGCACCTGTCTTCCTTTGGAGATATAAAAAACCGTGAGAAAGTGGTCTATGCACCGGCGCAATACGATCGTACAAGTGCGACTGTTTTTGGGAAAATCAATGAGCGTAATTATAACTTAATAGGCGAATTCAATTATCAAAATAATGGATTCCATTATTATGGTATTCCAAATGATAGTGTTGCCAAAGATTCAATCGCTCAGCGATTCCAGATTTACAATGGTTCTGCTGAATATGTTGCGAATCGTGGAGATAGCGCTCGCTTGAATTTTAATGTAAAAACAGATTACACCAATTTTCAATCCAGAAAACCATCAGATAGCCTGGCGGAGTGGCGCGCTGTGGAAAATCACTTCAATTTGAAATCTCGTTTATGGTATAATAATCGCAACGAACGATTTTACGGAGATATCGGAGTTCGTTACAATGGTTATAAATACGGTATTTTAGATTCAGTTATGACCGCTGGAGATACGGGTATTTCTAATCAAAACACCATTATCGATTTCAAGCCAGGTGTTTGGACTCAGATGTTGGATAACCGATTAAAAATTGAAATCGGTGTTGGAATCACGGCGGATTTACACACGTCGAAAAACACAGTTTATTTATATCCACATGCAGAATTTAAGTATTCGATGTTCCACGATATCTTTATTCCTTATGTTGGTATTAAAGGTGGATTGAAACAAAATACGTTTCAAAGTTTGACTGCCCAAAATCCATTTATTCGCACCAATCAACAGTTATTGAATGAGCACAATCCTTTCGATATTTATGGTGGATTTAAAGGAACCTTGAGCAAACGCATGAGTTTTAATATTGGTGCAAGTTTCGCACACATTGAAAACAAAGCCTTGTTTGTAACGGATACTTTTGGTGTGTACCGAAATCAATTTAAAGTAATTTACGACACCTTAAATTTAACCACCATCGAAGGATCTTTATCCTACCAAATGAGTGAAAAATTGAAAATTGATGGGATTGCTCGTTTTTATTCCTACGAAATGTACAATCAAGCAAAAGCGTGGAATTTACCGCAATTCCAATGTTTGGTGCGTGGATCTTATCATCTGTACGAAAAGTTCTTGATAAACCTGGATGGAACATTGGAAACAGGAAGGAATGCTTTAGTCTATGCAGCAGGTGATGGTGTCAAAGAAGAAAACGGACAATATTTTGTATCGCTGGGTACAATTGTGGATGTTAATTTAGGGGTGGAATACCGCTATAGTCCAAGAATTTCTGCTTTCTTACAATTGAACAATGTTGCTGCTCAACGTTACAATCGCTGGTATAATTACCCAGTTCAGCCTTTCCAAGTGATGGGTGGTATTACTGCTCGTTTTTAGTACATGGAAACGGAAGCGATTGTTCTTCGTCAATATGGAGTTTCTTCAAGTGCATTTGAGCGCCGTGTCATAGATCTTCCAGAGTTGGGGTCGGATGAGGTACTTATTGAAAGTGAAGCTTTTGGCCTGAATTATGCCGATGTCATGGCACGTCATGGCTTATACAAAGAAGCACCCGCATTGCCTTGCGTTTTAGGTTACGAGCTCGTTGGAATTGTTCAAAAAGTTGGCGCTTCCGTTTCAACCAATTTAATTGGAAAACGTGTATTAGCTTTTACGCGTTTTGGGGGATATGCCAAATTTGCTCACACCAAAAGTTCGGCTCTAGTTGAAATAGGTGATCTACCTGCCGAATACGCGATGGCGCTATCAACGCAAGGAGTAACGGCTTATTACATGTCTGAATTTGTTGCGCCAATACGTCCAAAGGAACACGTACTTATTCATGCGGCAGCGGGTGGAGTAGGTTCCTTGCTCATTCAATTAGCAAAACGCAAAGGAGCGATTGTTTACGCGAAAATCGGATCAGAGGATAAACGTGAGATGGTAACAAAATTAGGTGCTGATCACGTCATTAATTATCGAACTTCTGAATATAATCTAGCCATTCAAGCACTTCTTGATGGAAATAAATTGAGTGCAAGTTTCAATCCTGTAGCGGGTGATACCATTAAGAAGGACATGAAGTTATTAGGTCCGAATGGACGATTGTATCTCTTCGGTGGATCTCAAATGGTTGGCGGAAAATATGGATTCCTTTCGAAATTAGGGTTTGTCTGGAAAATGGGATTTGTTTTGCCCATTGGATTGATGATGCAATCGAAAAGTATCATCGGTGTAAACATGCTGAAAATTGCCGATGAAAATCCTGAATTGATGTCAATTTGTATGAGTGAAATGTTGGAATTACATCAGCAAGGACATATTTTTCCTCATATGGGCGGAGTTTTTCACATCAACGAATTCAACAAAGCACACGATCTGTTAGAAAGTGGTAAATCGATGGGTAAAATGACGATTCGTTGGAACTAAGATTTTTTTGAAAAGAATCCTTTTAAAAATCCGGTGATTTGCTTTCTAAATAAAAAAGCAAGCAACAAATATGGAATGATCATTAAATAAATAATGCCTCCGTTGATGTTAGACCCAAAAGAATTTTCGTCCAATTCAGCATTCTGTTCGGCCAACATTTTACATTGGGAACAACCCTGAGAAAAAACAGTTTGACTTAGGGAAATGATGCTTAGAAATAGTCCGAGTAGTTTAACCTTCATGTTGCATTTTTTCGTTTACAAATGTAGCTAAGTTTCATTCCAATTCAAAATACTTATTTTTGCCTATGCGATCATTCTTAATTCTCCTTTCTGGATTCCTTATTTGGCAATTTTCTAGTTGCTCCGACACGTCTAATAAAGTAGATACATCAAAACTTTCATTAGATAAATTAGTTTCCATGTATCCTGATAGTGTCGAATTGCTTATTAAAAGAGGAAATGAACTGATTGAGCAAGTTCAATACCAAAAAGCACTTGAAATCGCTGCTAGAGCATATCGTTTAGACAGCCTGAATTTTGATACGCGCGTATTGTATGCGGAAGCATTAATTAATAAGCCGACTCGAACGGCAGATGATATGCTGCGTGGACATTTGATGTATAAAACCTTGGTAAAAGAAAATCCGAAAAGTGAAAAAGCGCTAGTCGGATTAGCCAATACATATACCATGTTAGATGATATCGATAATTCGTTCCTTTACATCAATAAAGCACTGCGAGTAAATCCGAGATACAGAGATGCATATATCTTAAAAGGAACCAATTACCGCTTGAAACAAAATTTAAAATTGGCCATTTCATCGTATGAAACAGCGGTTCAAATTGACCCGAAATGCACGATGGCATATCTGTCCTTGGCGGTGTTGTATGAATTGAATGGAGATCCTAAATTGGGATTAGAGAAATATACAACAGCCTATCAATTAGAACCGAAAAATACGGAAGTTATTTATGCCTTGGCGTATGCCAAAGAAAACCTTGGTCAGACAGATCAAGCATTGCTTTTATATCGTAAAATGGCGCGCATTGATTCAACCTATGCAGATTCATATTTCCACATTGGACGTATTTATCAATTTGATAAATCCCAATTAGATTCAGCCATTGTTTACTATAAAAAAGCCATTAAAGCGAATCAAGAACATGTGCCTTCTTACCATAATTTAGGATTGGTTTACGAGGAAAAAAAGGACATTACGAATGCGCTTTTTACCTATGCAAAGGTGTTAAAAATAGATCCTGAGTATGAGTTGACAAAAGAAAGAGTGGCCTATTTGAAAAACAAACGATGAATCGTCAAGAAAAAATCGCGGCGCTTTTAGGAGATATTTTAATTCCAATTTTGGGTTTTTTTCTTTGGAATTGGAGCATTTATTTTATTTGTCTTTTCTTTTTATTGGATCAGTTGGCAAGAGAAATATCTCAATTGATTCGTGTAAATAAGCTGAAAGCTTCGAATCAATTTTCACCATCTACTATTATTGTGAACGTAATCCTATTTATTGGTTTATTTTGTCTAGTTCACCTCTTCAATTTATTATTGAAACCATCGATTTCCTTTTTCAACGAAATGAATCATTTTTTCTGGTACAAGGATACAGGAATACCTCAAGGATTCATTTTATTTCCTTTGCTTTTTTATGTCGAACGCTTGCGTTATCGAATGAATACGAAGGTTTTTTCAATGGAAATGCACCGGAAACATTGGCGCTTACACACTGTTCAATTGATTTTGTATGTATTACTTTTCGCCTTATTAAGTGTACTTCTCGTTTTTTTGGATGTAGAAAAAACCTTGTGCTTTATCCTACTGATAATAGGCTTTGCATTGGTGACACTTGGCGCAAATAAAATAAGTACTTTTTTCCCGAGTTAATTCCTTAAATTTGTATACTTAGTAGTGGTATATGGATAGAGATTTACTTTTAGCTCAAAAAAGAGCAGAACTGCATCAAGCAGGAGGAAAAGAACGCATAGAAAAACAACATAAACAAGGAAAATTAACAGCAAGAGAACGAGTAACTTTGTTGCTTGACGACGGTTCGTTTAATGAAATAGGTGCATTTGTTGAGCATCGTTCAACCAATTTTGGACTAGAAAAACAAAAATTTCCAGGTGACGGAGTCATCACAGGTTTTGGTACGGTTCATGGAAGATTGGTTTATGTCTATTCCCAAGACTTTACTGTTTTAGGTGGATCTTTATCAGAAACCCAGGCAGCAAAAATATGTCGAATCATGGATCTCGCTATGAAAAATGGCGCCCCAATCGTTGGAATGAACGATTCCGGTGGAGCTAGAATCCAAGAAGGAGTCGTTTCCTTGAGTGGTTACGCAGATATCTTCTTTCGAAATACGCGTGCTTCAGGTGTCGTTCCTCAACTCTCGTTGATTATGGGTCCAAGTGCAGGTGGTGCTGTTTATTCTCCGGCATTGACTGACTTTATTTTCATGGTTGAAGAAACTTCCTACATGTTCGTTACAGGTCCGAATGTCGTGAAAACAGTCACACATGAGGAAGTCACATCGGAAGATCTAGGTGGTGCAAAAACACACGCCGAAAAGTCGGGAGTGAATCATTTTACGGCTGCAAATGACATGGAATGCATTAAAAAGGCGCGTGACTTAATCACTTATTTGCCCCAGAATTCCTACGAATTAGCTCCGGCACCATCCGTTTTCGAATATTCAACGGCGAAACAAAGTCAAATTGAAAAAATTATTCCTGACAATACAAATACTCCTTACGACATCAAGAGAGTCATTGATTGCATAATTGATGACGCTAGTTTTCGAGAGGTACAAGAAGATTTTGCCAAAAACATTGTGGTTGGATTTGCACGTATTGAAGGCAAAACCATCGGTATTATTGCGAATCAACCAGCTTCAATGGCAGGTGTTTTAGACATTGATGCATCCCGAAAAGGCGCAAGGTTTGTTCGTTTTTGTGATTCGTTTAACATTCCGTTGTTGGTGATAGAGGATGTGCCTGGATTCTTGCCTGGAACGGATCAGGAGTGGCGTGGAATTATTACACATGGAGCGAAATTGCTCTACGCTTTCGCAGAAGCAACTGTTCCAAAAATTACCGTGATTACGAGAAAAGCATACGGAGGAGCTTATTGTGTAATGAATTCCAAAAGTCTTGGTGCCGATTTAAGTTTTGCCTGGCCAACAGCTGAAATTGCTGTTATGGGAGCAAAAGGAGCTGCGGAAATTATCTTCAAACGAGAAATATCATCAGCAGAAAATCCACTGGAAAAATGGTTGGAAAAGGAAGCTGAATACGCGGAAACATTTGCCAATCCTTATCGAGCAGCGGAAAGAGGAATTATTGACGATGTGATCCTTCCAAGTGAGACACGTCAAAAACTCATCAATGGCTATAAAATGCTGGAGAAAAAGGCTGAAACATTGCCGCGAAAAAAACATGGAAATATACCACTTTGATGTTACGCAAGTAAATCTTGCAAAACACATCAAAGATTTGGCAACCTTTTCTTGTCAATTTCGTTATAATCAAGCTATAAACTCTCCTAAAAGCTATGAATGAATTGAAAAATTACTCATTTCAAAGACTTAGATTTTTCTATTTGGCGTTGTCTTTTTTAGGAGGGCTTTGGATGTCTAGTGTCCAAGCACAAGTCATCAATCCCTTTGCCATTCGCTATCAAACCTCTCAAAAAGGTGGATTGCGTTTTATTTCAAATGCTTCGGTTTCTTGTAATTCATCAACAACATGTACGACGGCTAAGGCGGAAGTTCCACCGGCTGGAACTGGTCAGAACAACAATTTTACGATGAGTTACATCGATATTGATGGTGATGCCAGTACGTATATGTCCTCCTCGGATAGTTTGAATTTAGCCAATTGTAGTGAAATATTGTGGGCAGGACTTTACTGGGGTGCTAAAATCACCACTTCCACCACAAATTATGCGAGTCGCAGTAATGTGAAGTTAAAAGTGAATAATAATGCTTATCAAGTTCTGACTGCAGATCAGACGTTAAGCTATAGTGGAACAGTTTCTTACTTTTGTTTTAAAAATATCACAAGCATTGTTCAATCTGCCGGAATCAAAGCCAGATTTACAGTAGCAGATTTAGTCACTCAAACAAATTCAACCAATTTGTGGGGAGGATGGACCATTGTTGTTGTGTATAAAAATACAGCTCAATCATTCAAAAATTTAACTGTTTTTGACGGACTAGCAAATGTGAGTCAAGGAGCTAGTTCAAATACGGTGACGATTCCCGTTTCTGGATTTTTAACACCGATTAGTGGTGCGGTAAATTTTGAATTAGGTGTAGTTGCTTACGATGGAGACCGAAATCAAACGGGAGATCAATTACTTTTCAACGGCGTTGGAACAAACTATGTTCAAGTAACAGATGCTTTGCACAATGCCACAGATATGTTCAATAGTACCATTGCCTATGGTGGTGTGTT
>JBJTMU010000043.1:0-31653 GCA_046070685.1 Flavobacteriales bacterium
ATTTGTTCAGCGCAAGCAAAAACCCAAACTGCTCTGCAGTTTTCGGGTATTTTTGTTTTAATGCGCTTATCAAAATGAATTTTGAACACGCTAAAAACAAAAAACCCGGCACTATCGTGCTGGGTTTTTGCTTGTGACCCCGGAGGGATTCTAACCCACAACCGCTGGAGCCGAAATCCAGTGCGCTATACAGTTGCGCCACGGAGCCTTGTTACTCGTATTGTCTGCCTGTCCGCCGAAACGGAGTGTAGGTGGACGCCACGGAGCCTTGTTACTCGTATTGTCTGCCTGTCCGCCGGAACGGAGTGTAGGTGGACGACACGGAGCCTGATCGAAAGATGTACTTTCTCACTCGGACAAAGATACACTCGATTTTTTGTTTTGTCAATGATTTTTTTTCAGTGACTCATTTTCCCGATGGCACAACTGACATAGGATTTCGTTTTGGATAACAAATTATTGTTCCCCACTTCAGGATAACCGAGTCCAGCCAGTTTATCAATGAGATGCGCACGATCTGCGTGTCCGCTAATTTCAATCATTCCACTTTCTAGATCTACTGACACTCCTTGTACTCCTGTTACACTTCCAAGTGCTTTCTCCACACTGGAAACACAGCCTCCACATTTCAAATTTTCTACTTGTATCACCATGATTTCTTGTTTTCAAGAAAGTTAGAATAATTACTTCATTCTCGGTGTAACACAGGTTACCTTAATCGATTAAAAAGGCGCCCTCTTTTAATGAATAGGGGGAAATGAACACGCGACGTGCTCCTATTTGACGCAAAACCCATTTGGTTTTAATTGCCGCTAAGGGTGCCATACGTTTGCGTATCGAAATGATGTGGGGATTCTTATCCCGCTCTGCTTGACTTGAAGCAATGATCAGATCTAACATCTCCAGGAAATGGGAGAAATCTACTTCCACTGCCCTACCCTTTGCTAGAAAAGGACGCTCGTGCATCAATTCAAAAAATGTTTCGAAACTTCCTGATGCGCCAATCAACCCACTTGTTTTTCTTGCGCGTAAATATCCACCACATGCTTCCTCCAAGTAGGATTCTAATGCATGGATATCTGTAGGACTCATCGGGTCCGAAAATGTAAATTGTTGATAGATTCTAGAAACCCCAATATTAAAAGACTCCATATCAAGTAATCCATGATCATCAGCTAAAATAAACTCCGTACTGCCTCCACCAATGTCCATGATCATCGATGATTCTTCAAAATGCATCGTTTGATGAACACCACGATAAATCCATTCTGCTTCCGTTAATCCTGAAATCACTTCAATTTCAATGCCTGTATTCATGCGGACAGCTTCCAATAATTCTTGTCGATTTTGGGCATCCCGAATGGCTGATGTTCCGATTGCTCGAATCGATTTGACACCGAAACGGTTACATTGCTCTCGGAAATGACGGAGACAATGAACTGCACGATCCATTGCTGCTTGATCAATTTTTTTTTCTTGTATGCCACCCATCCCTAAGGCAACGCCTTCTTTTTCACTGTGAACGACATGAATCAGTCCTGCTTCGTCGATGTCAGCAATCATCAAATTGAAGGTGTTTGTTCCTAAATCGATCAGTGCTTTCATTCTTTATTGATTTAAGATTTAAACATGCGCCAAAATTGTGTCAATCGTAAGCGATGTCCGAATTGTAAAATGCCATTTTTGTAGATTCTTCCAGCAATACGCAACATCAAGAATGCAGAAATAACAATGATCATCCATTGAACCCAAACAAGGTAATAAAACTCAAGTGGTATTCCTTGTGCCAATCGAATCATCACGACCATTGGAGCTGTGAATGGAAGGTAACTGATCCAAGATGCAAAACTTGAATCCGGAAATTGAATGTATAAATATCCTGACAAAATGGAAAATCCTAGCAGCAATAAAATAGGCATGACAAATTGTTGTCCATCGCTTTCGGTTCCAGTCATAGCACCAATCATGCTGAAAAATGCCCCATAAAAATAATACGCCGCAACAAAGAAAAAAACAAAATGAATACTCATCCAGCTATAGTCGATACGGGCATAGACCAAATCCAAAATGGGATTATTACTGAGTCCTTCTTGTGCTGTTACCACTTGATTTTGGACATCAGCCGTCATTTGAATCCCCTGCCAATTCGCTGGATTCATCATATCCGGGAAAATTGTTTGTCGTAACACCATTAATCCGAGTCCAATCAACAAGGACCAGATGAACAATTGAAATAAGGCGGCTAAAGCAATGCCTGTCATTTTACCGAGCATCAGTTGTCGAGGCTTCACAGCAGACAACAACACTTCTACGATGCGGTTGCTTTTTTCTTTAGCCGTACTGCGAAGAATGGTCATTCCAAAAATCCCAATGAACAAAAAGATCATTCCACCAAAGACAAATCCCACCCAACTTTCCAAATCACTGGATTCATTTTTAGGATCGTACACATTTCGAAAATCCATTATCAGCGGTTGCTTGATACGGCGAAAATGATCAATCGACAAATTCGTAAAAGCTTCCACCACTAATTCTTCAATGCGACGTTCCATTTGGAATTTCAATTGCATTTTCACATCCACCGACGGCGTAGTTCGATAAAAAACAAAGGCTTTTTTATTCATGAGGATTTTCTCGTTGATTTCCACCATTGCATCAAACTTTTGATAAGGTGAACCATCTCGAAACTCTTCCAATTCCAAGTAATCATCTATAAAGAAATAGTGAACTTCATGTTCTGCTTGCGCCATGACACGGTGATCCATTAATTCAGCTGGATCAACGATGAGTACGTTCATACTTTTCTTTCCTTCGTCGCCTGCTTTAAATAAAAACGTCAACATCAAAATTCCGATGAGTGGCCCAATGAATAACATCCACAAGAACGTTCGATTCATTACGCGCTCACGCCATTCTCTTTTCGTTAGCAACCAAAAATTACGCATGAATTTCCTCCTTTCCTCGAATAATGTCCACAAATACTTCCTGCATCGAAGGGAGCTTTTTCTCTATCAATTCGATGTCCACCTTTCCGACAAGGGCACGAATTAAATCATTCATGTTGCTTTCACCACGCATTTTTAATTTGGCTAAAAATCGATTATCACCAATTTCTTCATGTCCAAGTAACTCAAAATCGGTCCAAAGGGCATTCACGAACCCAATCATATTACCTTTGAATCGAACCAAATAAGTTCCTTGATTGTGTTGTTCTCTTAAATTCCAAACGGTATCCTCAGCTAATTTTTTGGATTCATGAATCAGCGCGGCACGGTCACAAATTTCATCCACACTTTGCATATTATGCGTCGAAAGAATAATGGTTTTACCACTTTCTTTCAATGCCTTCATTTCCGTTAAAATCAGTTCCACATTGACCGGATCAAATCCACTCAACGGCTCATCCAAGACCAATAACAAGGGGTCATGTACCAATGCCGCAATAAATTGCACTTTTTGAGCCATTCCTTTGGAAAGCGATTCCACTCTTTTGGATGCCCAATCTGCGATACCGAATTTTTGTAGCCAATGATGGACATTTCGTTTGGCATCAGCGTTGCTTAGTCCACGTAATTGCGCGAGAAACAATAATTGTTCAGCGACTTGCATGTTTTTATAAAGTCCGCGTTCTTCTGGTAAATAACCGATTTGAGCTAAATGAGTTTGCGTCATTAATTGACCATTGAAATGAATGGTTCCGCGGTCGGCTTCAAGTATTTGATTGATTATACGAATCAAGGTGGTTTTCCCAGCACCATTGGGCCCGAGCAAACCGAAAATCTCTCCTTTTCCAACGTTTAAGGAAACCTCATCGAGGGCCATTTTTCGTTGAAAGGACTTACAAAGTTGATTGATTTGTAGCATAACAAGGTAAAGCTAAAAAAAAGCAGACAATTCCTACATGCTTTGCCATATTTCTTTCCAACTTGGCCACTTGAACATTCGTTTGAAAATCAAAAATACCGTTGGCAACAAAACAAGCAAAAATCCAATGGAAGACCAACCATTACCTGGATCTGAATGATTTAAAAATAAGGCATCCGTTCGGAAAACCTGCCAATCAGTAGTGACAAAAATGGCAGCAATTAAATTATTTGCAAAGTGGTATCCAATAGCCAATTCCAATCCGTCATCTACTGTCGTAATCAATGCCAGAAAAAGTCCAGAAAGAAAATAATAGACCAACATGTGATACCCCATTTCTTGTATCTCCGGATTGCCGATATGCATTAAACCAAACATCAAAGAACTGAGTAAAATTGAAGTGCCAGTTCGTTTAAGTCGCAATTTCAATCCTTGCAATAAATAGGATCGAAACAAGAGTTCTTCACAAGCCGTTTGTATGGGCAACATCAAAAGACTAACCGCCAAAAGAGGATAAAACTTCGCTGCATCAAACTGAAAAACAAAAGCTTGACCGTGTCCGAATGAATCTGCATAAATTTGAATAGCTAATAGTCCACCCATTATGGTTACGATGAGTGCAAATGCAAAGAAAAAGCGCTTCCATCGAAAGTGATCACGCGATGTCAAAGCAGACAACATGCGTCGCTTATGTACAAAATGAATATGAAGTAAAAGTCCAATGAAGACTAATAAATATGGAAATAAAACCCAAAAGAAAAATCGGGTATGTCCCATAGTTTGATAAAACAGGGCGTCCATTGATTGGATCGAAAGTCCGGGGAAATTCAATTCGAGATCCGCAATAATTCCAAGACTTCCAAGAAAGTATAAAATAAAAATGAGGAGCATTCCCATCACATAACTAGTGGGCTGATTGTTACCTCGTTCAGCGATGTCAACAAATTTCATTAGTGGAACATATCACGCATACGCTTAAAGAATCCTTTCTCTTTATGTGCTGCACTTGGGTTAAAGTTCTCACTTTCTTTTAACTTTTCCAAGATTTCTTTTTCCTCTTTTGATACATCCGTTGGAGTGTACACATGAATGTGAACGAATTGATCCCCGGTTGCATAACCCTGAACGCTTGGCAATCCTTTGCCTCTCAATCTGAGCACTTTTCCACTTTGGGTTCCTGGCTCAACTTTAATTTTCGCTTTTCCACCAATGGTTGGTACTTCAATCGATTCTCCCAACACTGCATCCACAAAATTGATGTAGGCATCAAAATGAACGTTTTCACCTTCACGACGTAATTCTTCGTGTTCCACTTCTTCAATCACGACAATCAAATCTCCGGCAACACCGTTGAATGGACCTGCATTTCCACGTCCTTGAACGCTTAGTTGCATGCCTTCCTCCACACCTGCTGGAATTTCAATTTCAATTACTTCTTCTTGTCGCTTCAATCCTTGTGCATCTGCATCTGCAGGCTTTTTATCAATCGATTTTCCTGCACCTTGGCACACATGACAAGCGGATTGGGTTTGCATCGCGCCTAAAAATGTTTGCGCAACGCGTGTTATGCGTCCTGTTCCATTACACGTAGGACAATTTTTGAAGGTTACTCCCTCGGCATTCACCAATTTGTTGACCTTGATTTTCTTTTTTACCCCGTTGGCAATTTCCTCCAAGGTTAATTTCATTTTCACACGCAAGTTTGTCCCACGAACGGTACGTGAACCACCGCCGCCACGACTACCACCGAAGCTACCTCCGAAAGCACCACCGAAGATATCTCCAAATTGTGAGAAAATATCATCCATGTTCATTCCGCCACCAAATCCACCTTGACCGCCCATTCCAGCGTGACCAAAGCGATCGTACTGCGCTTTTTTCTCCGCATTACTCAGCACTTCATACGCTTCCGCGGCTTCTTTAAACTTATCCTCTGCGGATGCATCGTCAGGATTTTTATCCGGGTGATACTTGATCGCTAATTTTCGATAAGCTTTCTTGATTTCCGCCTCATCCGCATTTTTGGAAACACCTAATACTTCGTAATAATCTCTTTTTTGACTCATAATGTGGGCCTCGTTATTGTCCTACGACTACTTTCGCAAAACGAATCACTTTGTCGTTTAAATAATATCCTTTTTCAACATCATCAATTACTTTTCCAACCAACTTTTTGTCAGGTGCTGGAATATTCGCAATTGCTTCGTGTAAATCACTATCAAAATCCAATCCTTTAGACTCCATGGCTTTCAAACCTTTGGATTCTAAAATTCCTTTGAACATATTGAAAATCAAATGGAATCCTTCTTTCATTGCTTCCACATCCTCCAAGTTTTCATTCGTCGCGATGGCACGTTCGAAATTGTCCATTACTGGCAACATCGTCTGAAGTACATCTTTACTTGCTGTTGAAATCAACTGCAGACGCTCTTCATTTGTTCGACGACGGTAATTGTCAAATTCTGCATACAAACGTAAAAAACGGTCGTTTAATTCCGCATATTTTTCCTCCGCAGTAGGTTCCTTGGGCGTTTCCTCGGTTTGTTCTTCTGTGGATTCTGTTGCCGTTGTTTCCTCTTGTGGATCTTGTTGTAGATCGTCTTTCAATGCATCCTTCTCTTCTGACATAATGTGAAATTTTAATTCTCTTTCGAGCCGACAAAGATAAGACCATTGTTAAAATTAAGTCAAGCTGTCAGCAAGTTTGTGTATTTTCTTGAAAAGATGTCAGTAAAATCAGACGAGAAACATTATTCCGCGTAAATTTGTCGCACTAAATCTCAATATGAAAGCTTTATCTTTTTCCCTTGTTTTTATTCTTGCTTCCTTCTTACAATTAGACATCGATGCACAATTGCTTTATCGAATTTCTGGAAATGGATTAAAGCAGGATTCCTATCTTTTCGGCACAATTCATACCATGCCCAAAGAGGATTTCGAGATGCCAACAGCCGTCCTAAACGCACTAAAATCTTGTCAAACAGTTGCACTGGAAATCGACCTAGACATGAGTTTAACCGAAAAAATTGACCTCGCTAAAATGAGCCTTCTTCCAAACGGTGGGACACTCAAAGAGTATATGTCTGACAGCTCATACAACACATTGAAAAAGTATTGCATGGACAGCATTGGATGGAAAGAATCGAAGTTTGAACAATACGAACACCTAAAGCCATTTTTCTTCAGTTCACTCGTGCTTCAAGAGAAAATAGGAAAACAGAAGTCCTTCGAAATGGAGTTTGATAAACTAGCCAAAAAGCATAACAAACCATTAATCGGATTAGAAACAGTGATGTATCAAATGGAAACCGTTGACAAAGTGAGTATTAAGGACCAGCTTCAACTCATGGATGATTTTTCAAATATGTCCGAATTTGATGTCCTTTTTAACCTTTATGAAGAGGAAAATATTGACGGACTTTATAACCTAATTTCGAAAGAAACAGATATGCTACCAGAATTTAACCATTGGTTTTTAGATGTTCGAAATGCCAATTGGATCCCTATTATTGAAAAACAAATCAATCAAGAACCTACATTTATTGCCGTTGGAGCCGGACACCTTGGCGGAACAAATGGCGTATTAGCTTTGTTAAGAAAACAAGGCTATACCTTAACTGGAATTAAACTTAAATCTTAACTCATTTCCTCATGAATACAGAATTTCAACGCATAATCGAATTCAGAAGATCGAACCGCAAGTTTGATGCACAGACACCTGTCCCGCAGGAAATCATTCAAACAAGTCTTGAACGCGCTATCCTTTCGCCAAATAGCAGCAACATGCAACTGTGGGAATTTCATTGGATTCATTCAAAAGAAATGTTGGAAACGTTTGTTCCATTATGCTTGGGTCAAAGCGCTGCAAAGACAGCACAGCACATGGTAGTTTTTGTCACACGTAAGGACAAATGGAAAAGTCGTGCTAAGTGGAATTTAGAAATGGTGAAAGCAACGATTCAAGGCGAACCGGACAAGGCTCAAAAAATGGGTTTAAATTATTACGGAAAGGTAATGCCCCTACTCTATTCAAATGATCCAGTTGGATTCATGAGTTTGATTCGAAGAAGCATCAGTTTTTTCGCCGGACTCAACAAACCATTTTTCAGAACGGGAGGAAGTGCAAATCAACGAGTTGGTGTACATAAGTCATGCGCATTGGCAGCGCAAACGTTCATGTTATCCATTGCTGCAGAAGGATTTCACACTTGTCCGATGGAAGGTTTCGATGAAAAACGCGTGAAAAAAGCATTAAAACTGCCAAGAGGTGCAGAAATCAATATGATCATCTCTGTTGGACTTGGAACTGAACCTGGAGTTTGGGGGCCAAGAATGCGCGTACCGCAAGAAGAGGTACTATTTAAACATTGATTTACGCTTACAATTTCTGACACATTCGGTCGAAATTTCGCACAGCAACTTTCATCGCTGGCGACACCGGATGTGCTTGAATGAGTTCAATTTGCGCATCGATTTCTGGTTTGATTTCTGGATAGCGTTTCACAAAGTCCGTTAATTTATAGAGCGTATAAACGCGAAGCGCGACTTTATTGCCCTCGTTTTTCAAGTGATGTAAAAGCGCGTCCAAAAATTCACTCTCACGATAATCAGTTAAAGGAAATTCGATGAGGCAAACCAACAAATTTCGCAATATGGATTGATTTTCAGACACAAGAAAATGATCGATAAATGCATGCTCAAATTCAGCTAATAAGGTCCACTCGGCTTTTGCAATGTGAATGAGCAACCAGGAAGCATGTGCCGGGAGAGGCGCTTTTTTCGTTCCCAAGGCCAAGGCAACCAAATCAGGAATTTGATCAGGATGCGCCAAAAAATATTCATGCCATTCCGTAAATTTCGGTTCTTTAAACCGCTCAATCAAGGCTTCTTCTACTGTCATGTTCAAAATAAAAAAAGCGAGTGTTCACTCGCTTTTTCGTTGATTTATGCTTCTTTCGTTTCTGAATCACTTGCTGGATTTTTCTTCGAAGCTTTTGGTTTTTTAATGGTTACCTTTAGCTCATCTTTCCCCTCTTCGTGATCGAGTAAAATGGTATCGCCTTCCACCAAATTAGCATTGATGATTTCTTCCGCTAATGGATCCTCAATGAATTTTTGAATCGCACGCTTCATCGGACGGGCACCAAACTTCTCGTCGTATCCTTTGTCCAAAATGAAATCTTTTGCTTTTTCGGTGCTTTCCACGAAATAACCCATTCCTTTGATTCGGGCATGTAATTTCTCTAATTCAATATCAATGATTTTGTGAATGTCTTCTCGGCTCAAGGATTTGAACATGATCATGTCATCAACACGATTCAAAAACTCCGGTGAAAACGCTTTACGAAGCGCATTTTGAATCACCATTTTCGAGTTGGCTTCTTTCGCTTCTTCTTGCGATTTTGTTCCAAATCCAACACCGGTTCCAAAATCTGCTAATTGACGCGCACCAATGTTTGATGTCATGATTAAAATGGTATTCTTGAAATCAATTTTTCGACCAAGACCATCTGTCATGTGACCATCATCCAAAACCTGCAATAACAAATTAAAGACATCTGGATGTGCTTTTTCAATCTCATCTAGAAGTACGATTGAATACGGTTTGCGACGTACTTTTTCCGTCAATTGTCCACCTTCTTCATAACCCACATATCCTGGAGGCGCTCCAACCAATCGAGAAATAGAGAATTTCTCCATGTATTCTGACATGTCAATACGAATCAAGGCATCTTCCGAATCGAATAAGTTTTTAGCAAGTACTTTTGCTAGTTGTGTTTTACCGACACCTGTTGGACCTAAGAAAAAGAAGGAACCGATTGGCTTATTTGGATCTTTCAATCCAGCACGATTTCGCTGAATCGCTTTTACAACTTTGTCCACCGCTTCGTCTTGACCAATGACTTTTCCACGAATGGTTTCAGCCATTTTCACCAATTTACCCATTTCAGATTCCGAAACTTTCGTCACTGGAATTCCACACATCATGGATACAACTTCTGCTACATGTTCCTCAGTTACGACAACACGGTTATTCTTGGATTCTTCTTCCCACTTCGTTTTAGCGGATTCCAACTGCTCTTGTAATTTACGCTCATTATCACGCAATTCAGCCGCTTTCTCGTATTGTTGTGAGCGAATCACTTCCGCTTTTTGCTCTTTCAATGCTTCAATTTGACCTTCAATATCCAAGATTTCTTTTGGCACATTGATGTTCGTAATGTGAACACGAGAGCCCACCTCATCCATTGCATCGATCGCTTTGTCTGGCAAGTGTCGATCTGTGATGTAACGCTCTGTCAACTTCACACAAGAAGCAATTGCTTCAGGAGTATATGTGACGGAATGGTGATCCTCATAACGCTCCTTGATGTTATTTAAAATTTGAATCGTTTCATCAATCGTTGTTGGTTCGATGATAACCTTTTGAAAACGACGTTCCAAGGCACCATCTTTTTCGATGTACTGACGATATTCATCTAAAGTAGTCGCTCCAATTGCTTGCATTTCACCACGAGCTAACGCAGGTTTAAACATATTCGAAGCATCCAAAGAACCACTTGCACCACCGGCACCAATGATGGTATGAATTTCGTCGATGAATAAAATGATGTCCGGATTTTTTTCAATTTCCTGCATCACTGCCTTCATGCGCTCCTCGAATTGACCACGGTATTTTGTACCTGCAACTAAGGAAGCTAAATCAAGCGAAACGATACGTTTATTAAAAAGAATGCGTGAAACTTTTCGTTGAACAATACGCAAAGCGAGTCCCTCAGCAATCGCACTTTTACCAACACCCGGCTCTCCGATAAGGATTGGGTTGTTTTTCTTTCTTCTGGAAAGAATTTGACTCACACGTTCAATTTCTTTTTCACGTCCTACGATCGGATCTAATTTCCCCGCTTCAGCCATTTTGGTCAAATCACGACCGAAATTATCCAATACAGGTGTTTTCGATTTAGGATCAGCCGGTTTACGTGGCGTTCCATAATTTTCTTCTTCTTCATTCCCTCCACTATTGCTAGGAAATTCAGCTCTTGGTTGTTTGCGTTCTTCTAACATAACTTCGTATTCGTCTCTTGCATTTTCATACATCACTCCATATTTGTTCAGCACTTGACAAGCCACACAATCTTCATTGCGTAGAATCGTCAGCAACAAATGTTCTGTTCCGATAATAGGCGACTTAAATTCTTTGGCTTCCAAATAGGATTGCTTGATGATGTTTTCGGTTTGTTTTAATAAAGGTAAATTGGGATTAGCAATGTACTGAACAGCAGATTTCGATAGGATCTTCTCTACTTCCGACTTCACTTGATTCAGGTCTAGGTTGAATTCTTGTAAAATATGAACCCCCGTCCCCTCATTCAAGCGAATTAATCCCAACAATAAATGTTCCGCACCAACAAATTCGTTCATGAGTCTAACCGCTTCATCGCGACTAAAACTGATTAAATCCTTGACGCGAGGTGAAAATTTCGCTTCCATGTGTTCACTTTTTAAGCAATACAAATATAACTTTTATATTTCGCATGGACTGATAATTATTCACAATTTATGCAGTGATTTTGTTAGTAAAATTAGCGAAAGCCACAAAGACAGCGTCCTTATTTCATTAACTTTGAATGCTTAAATTGACAAGCAGAATTTAATTATCATTAAACATGGCTGAAGGAGAAAAAATTATTCAGATAAACATTGAGGATGAAATGAAATCCGCATACATCGATTATTCGATGTCTGTGATTGTTTCACGTGCCCTACCAGATGTACGCGATGGATTTAAACCTGTACACCGAAGAGTATTGTATGGAATGCAAGACTTGGGTGTTTATTCGAATCGACCTTATAAAAAATCGGCAAGAATTGTCGGGGAAGTTTTAGGAAAGTATCACCCACATGGGGATAGTTCTGTTTACGACACCATGGTTCGTATGGCTCAACCTTGGTCTCTGCGTTATCCGTTAGTGGATGGACAAGGGAACTTTGGTTCAGTGGATGGTGATAGTCCAGCAGCAATGCGTTATACCGAGGCTCGTTTACGTAAAATCGCCGAAGAGATGTTGGGTGACTTGGAAAAAGAAACGGTTGACTTCACGCCAAACTTTGATGATAGTTTGGAAGAGCCATCTGTTTTACCAACGAAAATCCCGAACTTGTTAATTAACGGTGCAGCGGGGATCGCTGTAGGTATGGCGACAAACATGGCGCCACACAATTTAACAGAAGTCATCGACGGAATCATTGCTTACGTTGATAACAAAGAAATTACCGGAGAAGAATTATTGCAATTCGTGAAAGCACCAGATTTCCCGACAGGAGGAATCATTTATGGTTACGAAGGAGTTCGCGATGCCTTATTAACTGGACGCGGAAGAATTGTTATCCGTGGAAAGGCTGAAATCGAAGAGGAAAATGGACGTGAGCAAATCATTGTTACGGAAATTCCTTACCAAGTGAACAAAGCTGAGATGATCAAAAAGGTCGCTGAGCTTGTGAACGACAAAAAAATTGAAGGTATTTCTGACCTTCGCGATGAGTCCGACAGAAATGGAATGCGCATCGTGTTTGAAATTAAACGTGACGCGATTGCTAATGTTGTTTTAAATAAACTGTACAAGTTTACGGCCTTACAAACATCGTTCTCCGTGAACAATATTTGTTTGGTGAATGGACGCCCTCGCATGATGGCGCTTCGTGATCTGATTGAAGAGTTTGTGGAATTCCGTCACGAAGTGGTGATTCGCCGTACAAAATTCGATTTAAGAAAAGCGGAAGAGCGTGCACACATTCTTGAAGGATTAATCATTGCTTCTGACAACATCGATGAAGTAATTGAAATCATTAAAACATCCGCTAGCCCAGATGAGGCAAGAGAACGTTTATCTGTTCGTTTCGGACTTTCTGAGATTCAAACTCGTGCCATTGTTGACATGCGTCTGCGTCAATTAACTGGACTTGAGCAAGATAAACTTCGAGCAGAATATGATGATTTAATGAAATTAATTGCTGACTTAAAGGATATCTTAGCGAATGAAAGTCGACGCATGCAAATCATCAAAGATGAATTAAATGAGATGCGCGATAAATACGGTGACGAGCGTCGTTCAGTGATTGAATATTCCGCAAGTGAAATGCGAATGGAGGATTTGATCGCGGATGAAGAAGTAGTTGTGACCATTTCGCATGCTGGTTACATCAAACGTACCAACCTAGCTGAATACAAAGTACAAAATAGAGGTGGAATGGGATCGAAAGGTTCCGCAACACGCGACCAAGATTTCTTAGAGCACTTGTTTGTGGCGACTAACCACAATTACTTACTCATTTTCACGGAAAAAGGAAGATGTTTCTGGATGCGTGTATATGAAATTCCGGAAGGAAATAAAACGTCAAAAGGAAGAGCGATTCAAAACTTGATCAACATTCCTCAAGATGATAAGGTGAAAGCGTATGTGAAAGTACTTGATCTAACAGATAAAGACTACGTTGAAAACAACTTCATCGTCATGTGTACAAAACAAGGTGTCATCAAGAAAACATCCTTGGAAGCCTATTCACGTCCACGTTCAAATGGTATCAATGCCATCGGAATTCGTGAGAATGATGAATTGTTAGAAGCAAAATTAACGAACGGAACCAATGAGATTGTATTAGCAACAAGTTCAGGACGTGCCATTCGTTTCAACGAATCTACCGTTCGTCCAATGGGAAGAAATGCTTCCGGTGTTCGCGGGGTAACCTTAACAAGCGACGACGATTGCGTGATTGGAATGATTTGCGTAGAAGACATCTTCTCAACGATATTAGTTGTATCGGAGAAAGGATATGGAAAACGCACATTCTTAAATGACCCTGAGGACAAAGAACCAGTTTACCGTATTACAAATCGCGGTGGTAAAGGTGTGAAAACATTAAACATTACGGATAAAACGGGAAAACTTCTTTCCATTCAAAATGTATTTGATGAAGACGATTTAATGATCATCACCAAATCAGGTGTAACGATACGTATGCATGTGGATACAATCCGCACCATGGGTAGAGCCGCACAAGGTGTTCGATTGATCAACTTACGAGCGAATGCAGAAATCGCTGCGATCGCACGTGTTCCTAGAACGGAAGATGAAGACGAAGACATCGAAGTAATCGAGGGAGCAGATATTCCATTAACGGATACTGCTGCAGATTCTGGCACAGAAATTGAAACAGGCAGCGAAGAATAAATTTGAATAGAACTAATTCTCTTAATATGAAAAGAAACTTCATTAAATTATCTGCAGGAATTGCTTTTACTGCACTTACGTTTGGATCCTTCGCTCAAAAGAAGAATGTGACTGATGCGATTATGACTTTCAAAAAGTATAATCCAATGTCTAACGGAATTGAGCCTTCGAAAAAGACAGCGGAGGAAGCACGCAAATACATCGATTTAGCAGCAGTAAATCCGGAAACAGCGGAAGATTTCAAAATGCACCTCTACCGCGCTGAGATTTACTACAGCATGATTGAAATTGCCACCTTAGATGCAGCAAAAACACCTATCGACGATACTAAGATGAAGGAATACGAAACGATTTCTAAAGCATCTTTCAAAAAAGTATTGGACGACCCTAAGAAAACATATACTTCTGACGCACAAAATTTCATGGGCATGCGTTCTGACTTAATGTTCAATCAAGGAATTGAAGCGTATAACAACAAAAAATACGACGAATCTTTAAATGCCTTTTTAGTTTCTTACTATTTAAGAACGTTTATCAACGAAGAATACAAAGATGCTGAAATCAACACGACGTTAAGTTTAAATAATTACGTGGATAAATTAATCGATGCAAAAGAATTCGATAAAGCCATTGAAGCCGTAAACAATGTATTGGAAATTTTCCCGAACAATATCGACGCATTGATTTCTATGGTGAATATTTACTTGCAAAAAGGAGATGTTGCGAACACAGAAACATACATCAATAAAGCCTTGGCAATCGATGCGAAAAACAAACAATTGTATTACATTTTGGGGACTTCTTACATCGAATTGAAGCAAAATGAAAAAGCAGCAGAGGCACTTTCTAAAGCCATCGAAATCGACCCGGAATACAATGAAGCACTTTACCAATTAGGTGCGCATTACTACAACTGGGCAGCAGAGACAAGAACCGCAGCAATGAATTTGGACATGAAAGATCCAAAAGTGAAAGATCTTGAAAAACGCGCAAACGAATTGTTTACACTTGCTTTAACACCATTGGAAAAATACATTGAGAAAAATCCAAATGAGAAATCTATTTTGGACATCCTTTACAAAACGAACACCAAACTTGGTCGAATTGAAAAAGGACAAGAGTACAAAAAACGATTAGAAGCGTTAAAACAACAATAAATATTTTGTAATAAATAAAAGGAGGCTGCCCGATTTCGGGCAGTTTTTTTATGCCTAAAAAAATCGCAGTTATCGGTGGTGGATTCGCTGGAACAATGGTCGTTCGTCAATTAATCGACCATGGATTCCAAGGTAATATCGTGCGCTTTCACGACTCAACATCGCTGACGCGAGGCCCCGCCTATCAAGAAAATGCGTCCCCTTTACTCTTGAACGTTCGTAGCGCAAACATGAGTGCATTTCCAGATGACCCAAGTCATTTTGTACGCTTTCTCGAACAAAACCATTCCATACATGCTGATCCAATGCAATTTGTTCCTAGGTCGATTTACGGCGAGTACTTGGAATTCATTTGGGCAGAAACGTTGACGCTCAGTCATCAAAAAAACATCAAACTTATTCTTCGATCGGACTCGGACATTGAATGGGAAGAATTTGACTCGATTGTCCTTGCCACTGGAAATGAACTTCCACGTGTTCCAGCAGAAACGAAAGAAGAAAAAACGTGGCAATCACCCATTTACCAAGGAAATCCATGGCAATTACAATTAGCGGAAATCGACAATCAATTACCCATTTTCATTTTAGGAAATGGATTAACCATGGTGGATACTGTGTTGCAGTTGAGAAATAAGGGATTTCAACAAAAAATCATCGCGTTATCTCGTCACGGCTACCACATGTTAGCACATGCAAAGGAAGACGCTATTCATTCGATTGAAAAACCCATAGAAAAAACAGATTTATCCGCACTTTTGAGTTATTTCAATCGGAAACGAAAAGAAATGACCATCGCTGATTTTCTTTCATTTGTCGATGTGCATCGTCCATACTTTCCAATTTGGTGGCAAGGTTTTACGAGCGAAGAAAAGAACGATTTCCTAAAGCATCTACGCCATATTTGGGGGACGATTCGTCACCGAATACCAGAAGAAATCTTTTTAAAAATAGAGCAAGAACGTACATCCACAAAACTTGAAGTTTGTTCCGGAAAAATGATCGAATTTCAAAATAAAGGGACACATGCTGAAATTCGCTATACATCAAACGGAATAGAGAAAACCGAAAGATTTGCTTGTCTAATAAATTGCACAGGACCAGAATCCGATATTCATCACATGAAAAATCAGGTACTGAATGAACTCATGCAAAAAAACTGGATTCAAAGCGATGAATTAAATCAAGGAATCAAGATCAACCCGAATGAACTGAAAGCAGTTGGTTACTCCCCAATGAACATGTATGCACTTGGAAATCTGTGTAAAGGAACTTTCTGGGAAAGTACCGCGATAAGGGAAATTCGATCGCAAGCAAAATTGATTGCAAAAAGCATTTTAGCAATTGAATAATGGAATAATTTTCTTACATTTGAAACATGGAATTTGTACATCCAGAACGGCTTTGGCTTCTATCTTTATTATTGGTTCCAATCATTATTCACCTTTTTCACTTTCGCCGTCAAAAGGTACTCTACTTTTCCTCTTTAAAATTTATTCGCTTTATAGAACAAGAGAATAAATCCACCCAAAAGCTTCGTCATTTATTGGTTTTAATTAGTCGTTGCTTAGCGCTGATTTTCATTGTTTTAGCTTTTTCCTTGCCGATTATCCCCTTGGAGAAAAATACCATGAGCGGTGGAAAAAACGTTTTGGCCATCTATATCGACAATTCCTTTTCCATGACAGCGATTGGTGAAGAAGGAGAGTTACTTTCCGAGGCACGAGAAATGGCCAAACGCATGTTAGCGAAAACGCCTTTGGAAACACGCATATTACTCTTCACCAATAAAATGGATGGAGTTGAACAACGCTTATTGACAAAATCAGAAGCATTATCCTATTTGGACAAAATCGAACCAAGTTCCATTCGAAGAAACCTCGACGAAGTAATTTCTTGGCAAAAAAACTTCCTAGACAAAGAAAATGCCGAAGTAGAACGCTTGAAAACCCGCCAAGTGGTCTTGTTATCAGATTTCCAGAAAAGCACGTTTGAGTTGAATAAAATCACAAAGGATGAACAGTCGAACTTCTATGCATTTCAATTAGAACCCCAAGATCCAGGTAATTTATTTATTGATTCTGTCTGGTTTGCGACTCCAGTGCACAAAGTAGGAGAACCCAATGAATTGTTTGTTCGACTTCAAAACGATTCCAAATCGGATCGTGTAAACCTGGAATTATCCGCAAAAATCGGATCTCAACGTCGAACGATGTTCTTGGATATTGCTCCAAACGAAAAGCGCACGACTAGTTTTCCATTTACGGAAAAAGAGGCTGGATTTAAAAAAGGAATGGTCAGCATTTCCGACAAACAATTGTATTGGGATGATGATTTTTACTTCGCTTACGAAGTCGCAAAAAGTGCTGAAGTGTTGATTTTAAACAGTGAACAAAGTAGCGCCAAAGTAGCGCAGGTATTTTCCGTAGAACCATTCTACCACACGAATTCCATTCAAAGTAACAACTATACCAAAGACCTTTTAAATACCACCAATTTGGTTGTCATCAATGGTTTAAATGACATTCCATCTGGACTAAGTGAAGACTTAATTGAATTCCATCAAAAAGGTGGAGCTGTTTTCGTGATCCCTGGAAATCAAATTGTTCGATCAGATTACTCCAACCTACTGAGCGGCTTAGAATTACCGAACCTTGGTGAAGTGATAAGCGACGGATTGAAAATCAACGACATCCATTACAAAGATCCTTTCTTCATCGGTGTATTTGAAAAAGAAAATCAAGCATTGAATTTACCAAATGTGCGCAAAGCGTATCGGACCGCAACAAATCAAGGATTCCAATTGATCGATTTTCGAAACGATGCGCCATTACTGGTCCGTGCTGGAACCAATTCATTCTTACTCACCACTGCTTTACAGGAGGATTTTGGGAATTTTACAACCAATGCGATTTTCCCAACCATCTTGCTCCGAGCTGGAGAATTTTCCGCGCAAAACTTCCCTTTATTCGCAACCATCGGCGTAGATGCCAACCTTCCTATTCAACGTGAAATAAGCGGAGAACAACCCCTAAAATTGATCAACGGTAAATTTTCTTTTATTCCAAGTTCCAAGAAAATGGATGGTCAAACGAAAATTTCCATTGCTGGAATGGAAGCGATTGAACGTCTAGCTGCTGGAACATATTACATTCAGAATGAAGACACACTTGGACTTCTCGCTGTAAACTACGATCGAAAAGAATCTGTCATGGCTTGTGAAAAACCCAATGAAATCTTGGATGGTTTAGAAAACAAAGGCATAAAAAACATTAAATTTAACACGGTGAAAGACGGTCAAAGTATAGCCGAAATTCAAATCGACAAGCCACATGAATACTGGCGAATCTTTTTAATTTTAGCCCTAACTTTCGTTCTAACCGAAATGGCACTGATAAAATTTTGGAAATGAAAATCCTCCTAAAAAACGCTAAAATCATTGATCAACATTCATCCTTCAACGGAAAGCGAATGGATGTTCTTGTAGCTGATGGAAACATCGAACAGATTGAAGAAACGATTCAAGATGCTGACGCCATCGAAGTAAGATCAAACGACTTACATGTTTCAATGGGTTGGGTGGACCTTAAAGCTGATTTTTGTGATCCAGGAATGGAACATAAGGAAACGGTTCAAAGTGGACTTGATGCAGCATCCATGGGTGGATATACACACGTACATGTCGTGCCGGGAACGCAACCTTGCATCGATGGTAAAACGCAAATTGCTTATTTGTATCAAAAAGCAGAAGGTCATAGCACAAGCATTCATGCTTTAGGTGCATTAACCAAAGGATTAAAAGGGGAAGAACTGGCGGAATTATACGATATGTATCAAATTGGCGCACGTTTATTTACGGATGATTCGCATGGAATTTCATCCGGAATCATGTACAGAGCTTTGCTTTATACAAAAAACTTTGGCGGAAAAGTGATGACATTCAGTCGAAATGAATCGCTCGCTGGTAAAGGACAAGTCAACGAAGGAGAAGCATCAACCAGAACTGGACTAAAAGCCGATCCATCCATTGCAGAAATTATTGAAATCGAACGTAATTTACGCCTGTTAGAATACACAGATGGCAGCATTCACTTAAGTGGATTATCGAGTGAAGAAAGCGTTCATTTGGTGCGTGAGGCGAAAAAAAGAGGCTTAAACGTCACTGCTGATGTGCATGTGATGAATTTATGTTTCACAGAGAAAGCCATGTTGAACTTCGATGCGCATTTCAAAGTATTGCCCGTTTTGCGAAAAGAATCTGATCGTCAAGCACTATGGAAAGGTGTTTTAGACGGAACCATCGACACCATCGTTTCGGATCATCGTCCAGCTGACACAGAAGAAAAAGAATTAGAATTTGATTTGGCAAATTTTGGCGCGCCACAATTAGAAACGTGTTTTGCTGCATTAAATTCGATGTCAGAAATGGAATTAGCACCTGTCATTGATGCCATCAGCCAACGAAGTAGATCCATCAGCGGAATACCTCATTTCCCAATTGAAATTGGACAACGTGCGGATTTAAGCTTATTCGACCCATCCATTGATTTTGAATGGTCGCCAGCATCGAAACACCAACGTTTCAGTCCATTTAAAACAAGTACCTTAAAAGGTAAAGTAATCGGAATTATTCACGGCGAGCATGCGAGCCTACAATTAGCGTAAGGTGTCAAAAAAATCTTTCATACAACAGTTTTTCAAGCAGAACAAAATGGTGGGCTCTCTGATTCCGAGCTCTCGATTTTTGGCAAAAAAAATGTTAAAACACATTCCATTTCATTCCGCGAAAGTGATTGTTGAACTTGGACCTGGAACCGGAATTTTTACTGAAAAAATCATGCAGCGTTTGCAACCGGATACACATTTGGTCGTGATCGAATTAAATGATGTCTTTTACAACAATCTTGCAGCGAAGGTAAAACAAGAAAATTGCCACATCGTGCATGGTTCAGCAGGAGATGTAATGAAAATTTTAGCAGACCTAGGACTTGGCCAAGCGGATTGCGTCGTTTCTTCTTTACCACTGTCCAATTTCCCGAAAGAGTTGCGTATTGACATCATGCAAGCTGTCCTTCATTGCCTCAATCCAAACGGAACATTTATTCAGTTTCAATACACGCTTCAATCGAAAAAACACTTCAAAAGTCTGTTCAATCATGTTTCGATTGAATATGCCGCAATCAACTTTCCACCTGCCTTCGTTTATTGCTGTTCGAATAGCTGATTTCTTTTGCGTATCTTTGCGCAAAATTTGAAGCATGTTAAGTGTAAACAACCTTTCTCTCCAGTTCGGAAAACGCGTTCTTTTCGACGAAGTAAATGTGAAATTTGTCAATGGCAACTGTTATGGTGTCATTGGAGCAAATGGAGCTGGAAAATCTACTTTTTTAAAAATATTAACGGGAGATCAAGATCCAACAACTGGAAGAGTGGAGTTAGAGCCAGGAAAACGAATGGCCGTACTGAAACAAAATCACTTCGAATTTGACCAAGTACAAGTACTTCAAACCGTGATTATGGGACACAAACGTTTGTTTGAAATCATGGTTGAAAAAGATGCGCTCTACGCAAAGGAAGATTTTACGGAAGCAGACGGAATGAAAACCGCTGAATTAGAAGGTGAATTTGCCGATTTGGAAGGATGGAATGCAGAAACGGATGCAGCAACTTTATTGAGCAATTTAGGAATCGATGAATCCAAGCATTACTTGCTCATGGAGGAACTTTCGAATGACTTGAAAGTACGTGTCCTACTAGCACAAGCTTTATTTGGTAATCCAGATGTATTGATTCTCGATGAGCCAACGAATGACCTTGACCTAAAAACAATTTCGTGGTTGGAGGACTTCTTACTTGACTTTAGAAATACAGTGATTGTTGTATCGCATGACCGTCACTTCCTTGATACTGTTTGTACGCATATTTGCGATATTGACTACAGTAAAATCAATATGTTTACAGGAAACTATTCATTCTGGTATCAGTCATCTCAGTTAGCTTCCAGACAACGTTCTGATAAAAACAAAAAAGCGGAAGAAAAGAAAAAGGAATTGTTGGACTTTATCGCACGTTTCTCTGCCAACGCATCGAAATCAAAACAAGCAACCAGCCGTCGTAAAATGCTTGACAACCTGGACTTGGAGGAAATTCAACCATCATCAAGAAGATATCCTGGTATTACGTTCCATCAGGACCGTGATGCTGGAAATCAAATTTTGAATATTGAACATTTGTCAAAAGTTGTAGATGGAAAAACCTTGTTTAAGGACATCAACATTACGGTAAATAAAGGAGATAAAATTGCTTTCGTATCAAAAGACAGCGTTGCGTTAACTGCCTTCTTTGAAGTGTTAACGAATAACCTAAAAGCTGATTCAGGAGAATTTATTTATGGAACAACCATCACTACTGCCTATTTACCGAACGATAATCACCATTACTTTGATTCAAAAATTTCGTTAATAGACTGGTTGCGTCAATATGCGCAAACGGATGAAGAACGCGAAGAAGTTTATTTACGTACGTTTTTAGGGAGAATGTTATTCACAGGTGAAGAAGCAATGAAACATTCAAGTGTGCTTTCCGGAGGTGAAAAAGTACGTTGTATGTTGTCCAAAATGATGTTGGCAAAAGCAAATTTACTACTCATGGACGAACCAACCAATCACCTTGACTTAGAGTCCATCACGGCATTAAACAACGCCATGAAGGAATTCCAAGGAACACTGTTGTTCACCTCTCATGACCACGAACTTGTAAACACTGTTGCGAATCGCATCATCGAGATCACGCCAAATGGACTTATTGATAAAATGATGTCCTTTGATGAGTATTTAGGAGACGATAAAATCACGCAACTTCAACAAGAATTATACGCGTAATCCATGTCAGCGTCCATTCAATACCGCATTTCCTGTGTCAATGCTCAACAGCGTTACATCCAGTTTTCTGCTACGTTTCCGAGTTCACAAGATCATCTAAGTTTACATCTCGCTTCTTGGCGTCCTGGAAGATATGAGTTAGGTAATTTCGCAAAAAACATCAAAGGATTTCGTGTATTTGATGAACACAACAATGTCTTGGACGCAGAGAAATCCAACAAGGACACATGGCAAATTCAAACAGCAAATACTTCACAGATCAGAGTGGAATATGCCTATTTTGCCAATGAATTAAATGCCGGTTCTACCTACCTTGATGACCAACAACTATACATCAATCCGGTAAATTGCTTTTTATTTACGGATGAGTCATTCAGCTATGAATTGGAATTGACGATTCCTAGCAACTGGGAAATTGCGTCCTCTCTCCCATTTGAAAACAATCGTTGCGCTATAGAAAATTTTGATCGATTGGCTGATAGTCCCTTGATTTGCTCCGCACAATTGGAAAAAGGAACTTATGAAGTCAATGGACACCTTTTTCATGTTTGGTTCAATAATCAAAAATTTATTCAATGGGAAAAAGTGTTAGTGGATTTTGAAAAATTCACCAAAGCACAGATCAATGACTTCAGTGAATTCCCTGCAAAAGAATTTCACTTTCTCATTCAAACGCTCCCATACGCCGCTTATCATGGTGTTGAACATTTAGAAAGCACCGTCATTACGCTGGGTCCAAACTACGATGTATTTGGCTCCCTCTACAAAGAGCTACTCGGAGTTTCATCACATGAATTGTATCATGTTTGGAATGTAAAAAGTATTCGTCCCGCTGAAATGAATCCATACGATTTCAAAGCAGAAAATTATTCTGTTTCTGGATTTGTTTACGAGGGAATCACTACTTATTTGGGAGATTTGTACTTGCTTCGAAGTGGCGTATTTTCCTTGGAACAATACTTATTAGAACTATCCAAACAACTTCAAAAACACTTCGATAATCCAGGTAGATTCAATTATTCTGTAGGCGCGTCTTCTTTCGACACTTGGCTCGATGGGTACACACCAGGCGCTCCGGGACGCAAAGTTTCCATTTACACAGAAGGATGTTTATTGGCCTTGGTAACGGATGTCAAACTTCGTGAAGCAACGAATCACAAATATGGAATTCAAGAGGTCATGAAACGCTTGTATTTTGATTTTGCCGTAAAGGGAATCGGATATACATGGCAAGATTACCAGCAAATTCTGGAAAATGTCAGTGGAACTTCCTTCCAAGATTTTTTCGATCGCTTTGTTTTTGGAACAGAACCGTATGAATCCATTTTAGTGGAAGCTTGTGAATCCTTAGGATTTGAAATTAAACAAGTGCCATCTGCCAGTTACGCGGAAGCAAAATTGGGAATGAAAATAATCGCCAAAGGAACAGATGCTCAAATTCTTTCCATTTATCCAGGCTCGCCAGCAGACTTAGGTGGATTATCCGTTAATGATGAGATTCTCGCTGTAAATCAAATGCGCTTGCAAGGAAATTTAGATGCTTGGTTGAATTTTTATGACGCCGGCATTAAAACACTTCTCATTAACCGAAATGGTCGATTAATCGAGAAAACATTGCCAGAGGTAAATCGATATTTCTACCTGACACACTCCGTTCATTCCGTAGAAACGCTAAACCAACATCAGCGTAAAGCACGCAAATTTTGGGGGAATTTAGCCATCGACTGATGCACGAAAAGCATCCTTCGGGAAATTTAAAAACGTTAATTTTTCAGTGGCTCGTGTGACAGATGTGTACAACCAACGCAGGTAATTTTTGGTTTTCATTTCCTCTGGAATAAATCCATAATCGATGTACACATGTTTCCATTGTCCACCTTGTGCTTTATGCACGGTAACAGCATGTGCATATTTGACCTGCAGCGCATTAAAATACGGTGACTTTAGAATTTTTTGATAGCGCTTATTTTTATTTCTTTCATCCACAAAGTCCTTTTCAATGGCATAAAACAGCTGACTCAATTTATCGCGTTTCATACTGGGTGCTTCTTCCGTTAGACTTGCCGTATGAATAATGACTGTAATACTTGGAACATGTGGGTAATCGATAAAACTGACATCAACATGAACAAACTCAAATCCATACTGCTGTTCTACCTTGCGTACCCTTTCCACTTTGGCTAATTCACCATTTGCGATGAATCCCATTTCAGAAGTTGGGTCCAACCAAAAATAATTGTTTTTGACCACCATTAGCAAATCACCCTTTTCAATGACATCTTCTCGGTAAAACAAGCGCTTACGAATTTCTTGATTCCATTGATTGGCGCGTTTATTGGACAAGGTCAATACGATCGTATCCTCCACTCCTACTCGATCAAAAGATTGTTCAATCCACTCCTGAAACTCACCTCCTTCACAACGAAAAGTACTCTCTTCATCAATGGCATCAACCAAAGGCAATTCATAGTCTGCTTTTTCTCGCAGAAAAGTCGCATTTTTCAAAATAGCGGAATGTTCTTGTACTCGCACAACTTCGGTCAGCTGGCTGGAAAACACATGCACGCTTGGAAAAAAGGATGAAAACGCTTCACGATTCAAGGCAATGGACTCATCTTGTCCAACCGGAGGCAACTGACCTAAATCACCAATAAAGATCAAGTGACAATTCACACCTTGAAAGACATAATTCATTAAGTCCATCAACACATTTGGACCTTCGTACTCAGATTCATTGCTAATCATCGATGACTCATCAACGAAAAACAAAGTGTTTTTAAATAAATTTTTCGCGGGAGTAATCTTCGCATGGGTGAGTTCATTCCCAGAAAAATAAATTTGTTTGTGAATGGTACTGGCGGGGTGTCCCGAAAAATTCGCAAGAACTTTTGCGGCACGTCCTGTTGGCGCCAACAATTTGAATCCTATTTTCTCCTGCTTCAAGGTTTTAACAAGCGCTGAAACCAAGCTAGACTTTCCTGTACCAGCAAAACCAGAAAGTTGCCAAACTTTTTTACCCTGTTCACTAGAGAAAAAATCGTAAAAAGTTTCCAGTGCCGCCAATTGATTGGACGTAAAAGGGAAACCAAAATTGGCTTGTACCAAGTTTAAATAATTTTCTCTGCGTTGATCCATTTTCTTGAAAGCTGACCAGTTGAATTTTCCAACTGAAATCATGGCTGTAAAGTTAAATATTGTAGCTTTGTAAAGAACGAATTCTTGCGAATGTTTAGCTCGATTAATTCGATCCAATGGAAACAAAGATGATGAAAAAAAAATACCTAGATTTTCGTGCAGATGTTCTTCAGATCATTACCGAAGATGAATTGGGTCATTTTAGCCATGAAGAAGTTCCATTCGACGTAAGCAAACCATTCTCGATTCAAGAGATGAAGGACCGTGTTCGTCAATCATTGACGGATGCCGCCTTGCATCACATTACTTGGTTCGATCCAAAGTTCACGTTAATTCCGATGTCGCTCTTTTCTGAAAATGAATTGGAGACCTATTACCAATTAAATTTTGGTTCACTCAGCTCGGATGCAACGATACTTTTTGAGAAAATTCATTCCTTACAATTGGTCGTCATTTTTACGGTGCCAAATTGGCTAAAAGAATGGACAACATCTACTTTGTTACAGCAGGTCATTCACAGTCACATTACGTTTTTATTACAAAAACAGTTTGCCGAGAATCAAACTAATAGTACTTATTTGTTGCTCTTCAACCATAACTTCGTGCTTTCTGTTAAACAACAAAATCAATTACAGATTTGTCTTCCAGTGGAATATCAAACAGCATCAGACGTACTTTATTTCCTGTTGTCAAATCATCAAAAAATGAATATTTCGAAAGTAAATACTTTACAAGCGTTTCTACTTTCTACTCATTTCGATCAAGAGGAATTCGAAGGACTTTGGAAACAATTCAAAGACTTCAACGAATTCGAAACTGACTATTTTCATCAAGCAGCTTACCAAAAATCAATTTTGTGCGCATCATCCGTGGTTTCTTAAAAGGAAAGCGTTTCGCGACGCCTCCAAATTTCCCTTCTCGTCCAACAACCGACTTTGCGAAAGAAGGGCTGTTTAATGTGCTCGAAAATCGCGTTGATTTAGACGATATGGAAATCCTCGATTTGTGTGCAGGAACGGGAAATATTTCCTTTGAATTTGTATCCAGAGGAGCTAAACACGTCCTAGCGATTGACAGTCATCCACGTTGTATTCAGTATTTAAAAGGAAACATTCGTGATTTGGCCATAGAACAACAAATGCAAGCGTACAAATCCGATTGTGTGGTCTATTGTCGAAATGCTCAAAACGTTCAATACGACTTAATCTTTACTGACCCACCGTTTCACTTGAATTTTCACGAAGAATTGATTCAAACCATTTTTGACAAAAAACTACTTAAACCTGGCGGATTACTCATTGTGGAACATGGAAAGCAAACGGATGTTTCCGCGCTCCCTCATTTCATCTTTTCTCGTAACTTTGGTAATGTACATTTTAGTTTTTTAAGCGATGAAGCGTAGTGGATTATTTCCTGGCTCTTTTGATCCTTTTACCAAAGGACATGAAGCTGTTGTGTTAAAAGCTTTAGCACTTTTTGATGAAATCATTATTGGTGTTGGAATCAATAGTAAAAAACAGGGGTATTTTACACTTGATAGTCGTGTCGAACACATTCGTTCCCTCTTTACTGCATATCCGTCCGTAAAAGTGATGACCTATCAGAAACTAACGGTAGATTTCTGTAAAGAAATTGGCGCCACTCATATTGTTCGAGGTTTACGCGATTCCAAGGACTTCGAATACGAAAAAACGATTGGACACATGAATCACGCAATTTCAGGAATTGAAACGGTTTTCTTTTTAACTAGCCAAGAAAATAGCGCAATCAATTCCTCCATCATTCGAGAAATGCACCAAAATCACGCGGATATTTCACCTTTTGTAACCGCTCCGAACTTGCTCGTTAAATAAGTGCGATGAAGGTAAAAATCACCTTTCTTTTTCACCTACTGTTCCTTTGTACTTCGTTTCAAAGTCAAACGTTGTTACGAGGTATTTCCAATTGGAACACCTCAGAAATCAGAGCCTATCGCGTCTTAGATGAATTAAGTGAAGTGGAGCTTGAAATTGGCCGTTCTAAGGTGGATAGCAATCAGATTTTCGAATTTAAAATCGATTCTAAAGAAATTGAAAAGGTGATCTTGCGCGGAGCGAATTACTATTCTTGGTTATATATTGAACCGAAGCGAACCTATTTCATCGAATTACCACAACCAGAAGAATTCGTTCGTTCCTTGGAACAAAACAAAGAAATAGAATTACTATTTTTTCGGCTAGATAGTAGCGATATCAATTATCAAATTTTGGGTTTTGAAGCATGGATGGATGAAAGCATCTCCGAAATTTATCAATTGAAAGATATTCATCCCGAACAGTTCATTGCAAAAGTTCGCTCGTTCAAACAAGAAACGGCAAACGTGTATAATTATCCCGAAACAGAATTCTTTTTTGATTACGTGAAATACAGCGTCGGAATAAGTGTCGATAATTTCAACATCATTGGAGGACCATCAAAGCAAGATAAATTCGATTTTTACCTCAATCAGGATACGATTTTGTACAAGAATCCGAAATACATCGAATTCGCAAAATTATTCTACGAAAAGTACATTTATCAACTAGACAAGTCAGCACAAACCAAAGCTTCCAGTGCACTGCAACGTGGATCTCTGTCAGATTTGATTCAAGCCTTTTCGGAAGATCCTTACATCCAATCCGAACAACGTGCGGAGTTCGTGATTTTACTCATGTGCAAAGAAGCTTTTTATCAAGGTTACATTGATCGTGCGGTTATTTACGACCTTCTAACGGACATCGTGAAGGAAAGTCCAACAAAAGAGCATCAAATTATTGCCAAAGAAATTCTTTCCTTATTCCAATTGATGCAGGTCGGTATGAAAGCGCCAGATTATGTGTTATCTAAAAATAAACACTTATACCAATACAAAGGAAAATGGATTTATTTACATGTATTCGATCCGGCAAATGACTTATGTGTGCAAGAAATTTCTGCTTTGAAAAAGTTGCAAAGCAAGTATGGCTCGACTTTTCAATTCATCACGATTTATCCGAGCAAAGAACATTATTCATCCACAGAACAACGTCAACTCGATGCCTTAACTTGGGATAAATACCCACTAGACCCTCAACATGAGATTTGGAAAAGTTTACAGATCACCAGTTATCCGATGTACTTGTTATTTGAACCGAGTCTTGAGCTATATGCTTCTCCAGCTCTAAGTCCAACACCGAACGGACGCTATGAAACGATTGAGAAATTCTTCCGAACCGTAGTTCAACCGTAATTATTTCTTGTTAAATCCCCAAAAAGCACCCATTGCTCCACCGAATAAATGAGCAAAATGAGAGATTTGTGTTTCTTTTAACGAGGAAAGAATTTCCATTCCGAAGTAAAGAATTATGACTAAAATAAAGGTGAATGGAATTTCTCGGTTTCGAATGTTTAGCAAGGTGGATAACACAATATACATAAACACCAAACCACTAAATCCCAACAATTGATTATCCCAAAGGATGACATGTAAAATGGCTGTTGCAATGGCCGTGATAATACTCATCCACACGAAACGTTGTGTTCCATATTTCAATTCAATGATTGGACCTAAAATCAATAGTAAGGACATATTACCGAGGAGGTGATCCATAGAAGTATGACCAAAAACATAGGTCAACAAACTCAGATACCACTTCCAATCACCAAATTGCGCTTGACCATTGAGAATAAATAATTGACTGTAAACGGTATGTGGCATATTCATGACCACAAAACTTCCGATCACACAGAATAACGCTAGGTATAAGGACCCCTTGGATTGAAAGGTAATTTTCATCTTAATCTACTTTTGCACTTAATCCTTGATTCAATAATTTCAAACACATCGATTGAATTTCGTCGAATGAACCGGTTTTCACCAAACATTTGCCATTTGTATGAACAATCCATGCACATTGTTCTGCCTGAACCATATCATGTTGACAGATTTTCATGAGACAGGTAATCACATGATCAAACGAGTTTACATCATCATTGAAGAGAAGCAAACCTCTTTCTTCTGCTATATTTTCCTTGCGCTGTACGCGTTCTTTTGGTGCAACTGTACTCATTTTATTCTTTTAATTTCCACTTAAATTGTTTTGCCGCAGCATCAATACCTTCTTTTTGATCGTCATTCTCCGGATAAAAACGGAAAATATATTCGTCGTTTTCTTTTTGAACATCATAGCTCACAGACTGATGTAAAAGCCAGTCGTAAAAATCTAGCTGCATGGGATGAATCACATACGCTTGGATGGCCATTTTCGTCGGTTTTTCACGCATGCGTTTCATGTCTGACAAATACAATTGCTGGTTCACACTCATGTTTTCTAACGCGTATTTTGGTGAAACAATCCGATTTTTATCGGCTTGATACGTAAATGTCCCAACGCGGTTCAATCGTGTTAACTGGGATAAATACGTGTCTTCATCCACTTTTAATTCAAACTGAACGATCGAATCACGTTTTACAAGCGGCTTCAGTACAGGTGTTTCTATCGGCACATTCACCACCGCTGCCACATTAGAAGAGGTCGAAACAAGTTCCACATCACCTCGTTTTTTAGGCGTAATACCGGAAGCAAGTAATTGATTCGCTTCCCCGATTGAAATACGTTTTCCACGGTAGTAAGCAACGACATACGCGTCTGGAATACCTTTCGCTATGACCTCGTTTTTACGTTGACGAGCTTCCGCAAAACTGACGAATTCACCAGATGAATATCGATATTGACCTTTATCTGTTTTCGTTACCAATAACTCTTTCACACCATTGATATTGTCCGAAGTCAATTTCTTATTATAAACTGCCACTTGAACGGTGTAATACAAATCTAAATTTGCTTCGGTACTATTGGGATCTACGGTTGTACTTGCAACTGGGTTTCTTGAAATTTCTGTGGCATTTTGAACTTGATTTTGCTGTAGCAATTGATTCAAAGCAAATTGTAATTCCTCTTTCGATTGTTTTCGACAAGTTCCATTTACTTCCATTGCTCGACCTTCGTTATACGAATAACGCTTACCGTCACAATAAGCCACGATGAAGGCATCTGCGTATCCCAATCGACGAATCATGGTTCTCGCCTCAAGTGCATCCGCTGTTCCATTGAAATACCCAGCCAAATAACAAGTGAGTCCATTCGTCAATACTTCTCCAGAAACGGGTCCAAATTCTCGGAATAATTGATTCGGAACTGGCTTTCTAAATGCGCCGACTTGGACACGGAAAATCAAGCCTTGTGGAAGTGGGACATTGATCGGGTGAGCAGGAAAAACTTGATTCATGGTCGCAACTGACTCAACTGAAAATGGCAACGTGGTCGTTGTTCCAGTCGAAGATACGAATTGACCGTTCGCATTTTCTTGTCTTTCAGCTAAAATCCCATTGTTCAACATCCACTCAAATGCCGATTGATTTTCTACGTTTCTCAGCGTAAGTTGACGCTGTTCGATGTCCGTAATTAATGCTTCTTCCTGCTGGATCAACTCCTCATGACGTGCGGCCAAACGTTTGAGGTTGATGCTAGAAATACTAGTGGATTCTGTCATATATCGTTGTAAACTATCTGCTAATAAAATACGTTCCGTTCGAATTTGATTGAATTCTTGCGCTTTTTCTTGCAGTGACACACGCTCTTGTGCATAGTTCAAGTAACTTGGATTTCTCTGGAGTTCTGAAACGTTCGTTGGTTCAATTGCAGGAAGTGATTCAGTATTCAAATCTCTGACTTGGGGATGCTCCATCGTGTAGTGATCTTGATGTTGTTTTTGAGCAGCGATTAATTGCTTTAACTCTTTCTCTAACAAGGTTTTTTGCTCCACATTTGACTCGAAAGACAAGGCTTGCTGAATCTCCTGAATGCGTAATTTTTCACTTTGCTCCTTTTGCATTTCGTAGGATTTTCGGATCACAACAACACTTGGATATGCATCCTCTATCACTTGGAAGGATTCTTCCACCATAAGTTGGCGTTTTGCCGTTAGCAATTCTTGTTCTAACATTTGAAGACGTTCCAGTCTTTCTTTTGATGTCAAATTGGAACGATTATCTTGTTGTACACGCTCCTTTTCTTGCTCCAACAGTTGAATTTCAGGATTGGATGTTAAATCAATGGTAATGATTTCTGGAACATCCGTTGTTTGTGTCGCATTGACACCAGTTGAATTCGTTCCATTTTCGTTGGAGGATTCCGTGCCTGATTGAGCGAGGTTGCTTCCTTGTCCATTGGAGGATTGTGTCGCATTGACACCAATGGAATTCGTTTCATTTTCGTTGGAGGATGCCGTTCCTGTTTGAGCGAGGTTACTTCCTTGTCCATTGGAGGATTGTATCGCATTGACACGATTTGAATTGGTTCCATTTTCGTTGGAGGATTCCGTGCTTGTTTG
>JBJTMU010000044.1:0-25817 GCA_046070685.1 Flavobacteriales bacterium
TGCTATAAATTTATTTTTACTAAAAAATCATTCAACTCTCATTCGAACTTTTATTGTCTTTTTTATATTTTTCCCTCCAGCAATTATTAACATTTATTTAAACAGAAGGCGATCAGATACACGTGCTCAAATTTCGTTTTATGAGGATTTTATTGAGATAAAACACTTAAATGATAACTCAATGAAGATTTATAATATCGCTTCAGTTATTGTTTATTTCGAATCTGTTCACGGAAGACGAATTAACACGATTAATTGGGATTCTGGGTACAACAGAGTAACTATTAAATTATTGAATGAAGAAATTCTATTTTTTATGTATTTTTTGCCAGATAATCAAACTCGTAAACAATTGAAAACTCAACTCAAAGAATTAAAATCAAAAGTTTCTTACAAGGTCACCACTAGATACGGTTTTTAGTTAAACTTAAAACGATCGTATTTATAGATACAAAAATAGACTTTAACTCCGTGTTTTTAGCCAAATATGAACCCTTTTAAAGCAAGTCATAAAACCCAAGGATTTAGGCCTCAGAATACTAGTCTCATGAAACAAACCACCGGGGTCTGCTGGCAAAACTCATACGACTATTCCCCTTTCGGTGTAAGTCTTGATGGGAGAACAGTTGAAGGTGATTTCTACCGCCGTGGGTTTAATGGCATGGAGAAGGATGATGCGGTGAAAGGGAAAGGGAATTACTACACGACAGAGTTTAGACAATGTAACCCGAGGCTGGGAAGGTGGTTAATTACCGATCCTGTTGTAAACCCTTGGCAAAGTCCTTTTAGCTCCATGGATTGCAATCCAATTTATCATAATGATGTATTAGGCAATGCTGTTGATCCTAATTCATCAGGATATGCCGATGCAAAAGAAAAAGCTACTTCAATTCCAAGTATGCGAGGAAAAGAAACAAATAAAAATTTCGAACCTGAATTTGCTAATATTTTCAATGAATATGAAAACAATAAAAACATATTAGTAAAATTGGAGCAAATATCAGATAAAAAATTTGGAGGCACTATTTCAACAACTGGTAAAAACGAGTTAGGTCAGACAGAATATACGATATTTTATGACATCAGTTTAACAAAGGAATTAGGTACAAGTGCATTGTTTGAAGAAACATTCCAATTAAAGGAGGCAATTGAAGGTAAAGAAATGGCATTTATTAAGGATAATTCAGAAGATGGATATGGTTTAGACGGTGTTGATATTTTTGATGAAGTCAGAGCGAAAAAATGGGTTGTAGAAAACATTAAATCTTATCAGAAAAACCAAATAAAAGAAGACGGTATGATTTATTTGACTCATTATGGTTATATTTCTACTCTTACAACCGATACCTTAATTAAAGAGGCTTTACAAAATGGAGTACCTAAACTGAGTCCAAAAACGTTAGATATTCAGAGCGGAGGAACCAAAGGGGGAAGTATGCCATTTTATAAACCAATGGGGTTCGGGGAAAAATACAATACATTTAAATCAGAACCATCATATCCGGCAAAAAAACCATGAAAACAACGATCTTTTTATTTGTTCTATTAACGACTCTATTTGCGAATGGACAAAACAATGAATTTCGTTTTAACGAATGTGATAGCTCATTTACGATATTTAAATATCCAAATGCTTTAAATTTTATCAAAAACGAAAAAATAATTAAAGGTTATGACGTCTATCAAATTGGTCTTGCATATAAAGGTGAGCCAATTGGAATGTGGAAACTGTATAATGTAAAAAATGATAAATTAATCGGCCTTTGTTATTATAACAACAGCACCCCAATGATTGAATATCATATTAAAAGGGGTAGGATTGTTTCAGAAGTACATCTCTGTTATGAACCGGGGTCAGATTCAACATTTTTTATTTCAAAAATAGTCAGCTATAATTTTTTTGGGGCAATAAAAAAAGAAAGTTTCACCAATAAACCCATTCTTAAATCTAAATCAACTTTAAAATCAGTCCGTTATAAAAATGAAAATTAGCAAAATGAATGGTAACCTAAAGTTAATTGTATTTCTTTAAAAACCATGTCCTTTTATTCCATGTTATCGTAATGAAAAGGCTTAAATCAGGCTTGTATTTTTTATATACTAGATATAATTTTATGGAAACTTACAGTAAATATAGTTTGTAAAAAGTTTTCATTTTTTTATCCTGCCAAAAGGCATTACTCGAATTTTAAACATTTACAAATCAATACTTGCAAATTGACGTTACCCCTCCCCATAATTCCTAATCTGCTCAAAATCAATTATCAGTAAATTCAACTAGTAAATTATATAATACTCCTTTCATCGAGTTACTTTTCAAAAAAGCTAAACGATTTGTTATTTTCGAGATAAAACAAGATTTGTATTATTTTTATAACCAACAATTCTCTGAAACTTGAAATTTAAATTAAAATAAATCTTTGTTCTGTTTAACTTAACACCATTTGTTAATTTAGAATCAGAGAATAACAGTTTAAAGAAATTTAAAAAATTTGATTTGGTTAAATACAAGTCTTTTTTTCCACAACAATTATTTCTCATGTCCAGGGAATCATTTAAAAAAGATATTTTAGATACGTCATATTTATTTTGATTTATATTCAAGATCAATTTATATGGATTTTTCGAACTAATATTTCCTTTAATTCCTGGTTCTACCAACCCTAAAAAAACAATTTTTTTCTCAGAATTTTCATCTGATAAATAGACCTTTTCAAGAATAATATAAAATTGAATTTCAACCAATGAGCTATCCATTTCTAATTTGGAAAAATGCACTCTAGTTGTTTTAAGTTTAATCGTATGAATGGTAAACTTATCTTGATTTTTTCTATAAAAAAAACTTGTAACGCCACAAACAAATGCCCATATAATCAAAATAATCAATATGTACTTTTTCATAACAATGTGAACATTGTGACTAGTCTTTAATAATCTGTATCGTTTATTTAGGACTAGTCAGGATTTTATCAATTCTTCACCACTTGTATGGGTTGAATAGTTCCAAGGGACAACCAATAGGTTCCGCGAGCAAGTTCGGTTAGATTCATGTGCCATTGTTCCAATTCCACACGTCCCATTAGGACTTGTCGTCCGCGAATGTCCACTAAATTCCACGCCGTTCCAATTTGATAAGCAGACACATTCACTGTCAGTAACTCATTGGTTGGATTAGGAAATACCGAAATAACATTACTGTTTATGGTTTCTAATCCAACACTGTTCACCATGGTACATGCCGAAGTGTCCGAGCCACACGCATTACTTGCAACAACAGCATATACACCATTCATGGAAGCGGTAAAGGTTGTTCCCGTCGCGCCGGCAATTGGCGTTAAATCGGAACAATTAATCCACTGAAGGGTAACGTTAGGCTGTGCACTTACGGTCATGGTCACTTCATTTGTTAAAGTGATGATGGGCGTCACGGGTGAAAATTCCATGTTTAAATTCAACGTAATACTTGAATCACAACCGCTGGCATTGGAAATCACTTGCGTGTACATACCCGATTGCGTATAGGTCTGTCCATTCAAGGTATAACTGTTACACGCACTATCATTTAAAGTGCTTGACGTTGCTTGTCCAACCGCCACATGTACTGTATCTTTTCCCTGACAATTATTGGCGTCAGTACCCGTCACAATGTAGTTGCCTGAATTGACAGGAATAAATGCTTGTCCGTTCTGAATTGCAGGTTGCCAAGTATATGTTAGGGCACCTGAACCACTCAAGGTAACCGGACTTCCATTACAGGATTGAACATCTGGACCCGCACTTACACTTGGAATCGGATTCACCGCAATAATGACTTGATCCGTTGATGAACAGCCATTAGCTGCTGTTGCTGTTAATGTATAGGTTGCAGTGGTTGTAGGAACAAAGGAAACGCCATTTTGAATACCATTATCCCATTGAAAAGTAGCGCCAACTGAACCATTTCCGTTTAATGTGATGGGTGTCCCCAAACAAATGGTTTGATTCAAACCTGCATCTACACTTGGCACTTGTGTATTCATGAACACAGTGACTTGGTCAGTGGCTGTACAGCCACTTGCCGCGTTTGTGGCTGTTAAGGTATAAACAGTGGCTGTTGTCGGAAGCGCAGTTGGATTGGATACCGTAGCAGAACTTAAGCCCGTGACAGGTGACCAGGAATAATTCATTCCAGTTATAGGAGTGGAACCTATACCTACACCAGAAGTGTTATTTAAGCAATTCAGTGTGACATCCGGTCCTGCATTTGCCGAAGCTGGAGCAGTGTTCACCGTAACCAACACTTGATCTGTTGCAGTACAGCCATTAGACGAATTGGTCACGGTCAAGGTGTAAGTGGTATTTGCTGTCGGATGTGCCGATGGTTGAGAAAGGGTACTCGAATTTAATCCAGTACTTGGAGACCAAGCATACGTATTTCCCGCAACTGTTGGCGTACCGATGATGGCGCCATTGGCATTGGTACTGCAACTAACGAATGCATCTAATCCAGCATTCGCCAATGGTGGCGTATTGTTGACGGTAACAACGATTTGATCGCTTGAGGTACAGCCCGTTACTGGATCTGTCGAAGAAAGTGTATAGGTGGTCGTTGTACTTGGATTCGCAAAAGGATTGGCAATGGAAGTGGAACTCAATCCGCTTGCGGGAGTCCAAGAATAACTATTTCCTGAAATGGGTGTCATCCCGATGTTTGCACCAGCGACATTCGCCACACAAGTCATCGATAAATCCACGCCAGCATTGATAGACGGCCCTTGGTTATTGACCGTTGCCAAAACTTGATCGGTCGCTGTACATCCACTGGCTGTATTAGTGACGGTAAGCGTATAATTAGTAGTCACCGTTGGATTCGCGCTTGGATTTGAAATCGTTGAAGAACTGAGTCCTGCTGATGGTGTCCATGCATAGGTATTTCCAGTTACTGGAGTCATCCCAATGGAAGTCCCGCTTACATTCGTTAAACACGTTTTCGTAAAATCCAATCCTGCATTTGCCGTTGGCTGAAAGGTGTTGACAGTCACCACAACTTGATCAGTAGAAGTACATCCCGCAGTATTTGTGGTCGTTACGGTATAGCTTGTTGTAAAAAGTGGGTTCGCTGTTGGATTTGCCGCCGTGCTTGAACTTAGTCCAGTGCTTGGTGTCCATGCGTAGGTATTTCCGGAAACCGCTGTCGCACCAATTAGTGCCCCACTCGGATTTTGAATACATGTTTTTGTTACATCGGGTCCTGCGTTGGATGTTGGAGATGGAAGCACGTTCACGTTGATTTGATTGTTACTCGAACTACACCCGAAACCATTCGTTACCACTAAACAGTAATTTCCAGCAGATGAAACAGTCGTGCACGATGTGGTTGTTCCATTACACCACATATAGGAATAACCCGTTCCAGATGGCGCACATAAAGTAACGGTTTGACCAGGACAAATATTCAATGATCCCGTAACGGTAATTGTCGCATTCGGGGTGGGATTTACGGTAATCATTTTGTTTACTGTACTTGAACAACCGTTTGTTCCGGTAAATGCATAACTCATGGTTGATGTTCCTGCAAGAACACCAGATACAAGTCCAACATTCGATATAGTTGCATTGTTCGTATTAGAGGAAGCCCATGTTCCACCGCTTGTTGTATTACTGAGGTTTATGGTTGCCCCTTCACACACCGTAGATGGGCCGCTAATGGCCGAAAGAACTGGAGCTTGATTGTTTACTGTTACAACGACTTGATCAGAACCCATACATCCATCCGCATTTACCACTGTTAAGGTGTAGGTTGTGGTTGTACTCGGATTGGCAATTGGATTGGCAATGTTCGGATTACTTAAGCCCGTTGTCGGACTCCATGAATAGGTATATGTTGGATTCGGTGTGCTTCCGATTTGGAAACCACTCGCGTTTTGTGCGCAGGTGATGGTGCCATCTGGACCAGCGTTGGCGACCGGAGGAGTATTATTCACAGTGACCATAACTTGATCAATTAATTGATTACCATTGGCATCGGTTTCTGTTAGCGTATATGTAGTAGTAACACTTGGATTCGCCATTGGGTTTGCGATGTTTGGATTACTAAGACCGGTTATTGGACTCCAATTATACGTGTGTCCGGCAATAGGAGTGGAACCTATTTGTGCCATATTTTGTGTGCATCCAATTGTTGCATTATTACCGGCATTGTAATAACATACCGTTGGATTAGGCCATGGACCTATACAAATCGGAGCAGAACAACAGCCTTGTGAATTTGTAATTAATACACAATAGGCAGAAGATAAGAAAGGAGTAATACTTTGTGTGATTTCGCCATTCATCCATAAAAAAGTACAAGATCCAGGCAGGTTATTTGATGCCGTTAAGACGAAACCGTTTACCGTGATTGAGCCTGTTGGTATTGGATTGACCGTAATCGTGGTATTTGCTGTGTAACTAATACTATTTGCAATTGCGGTGCACGTGTAACTTGTGGTATTCGCTGGCGAAACTGTAATACTGGATGTTGTTGCGCCTCCAGGAGACCAAGTATAGGCTGCACCGCTTACCCCAGATGCCGTTAAGGTTACAGAAGTACCGGCACACACCGTTGAACCAGGATTTGAGCTAATGGTTAATTGTGCTAACCATTTGTTATCCTGAATGATGTTTAAAAATAAAATCAGGATAAATATGCTTTTTTTCATATTTGAGTATTTAACCAAATATATGTTGAATTTTTCAAATCATGATCATGATTTACAGTAGAAGAAGGGCGCTTATTTTTTCTTTCGCTCATTCACCAATAGGTACCGCACACTCAAGAAAATGGTATTTGTGTCAAAGGAAGCATAATTTCGATTGAACGGATACAAGAGATGATACCCTGTTTGAATATGAAATTGCAGGATTTTAATGCCAATAGTTGGACAAATTCCAAGACGGTATTGGTCAAAATTCGTACGCATACAGACATTCATGCCGTAGGTAAGTCCGACGGTGTTTTCTTTGTGCCAGAATCCAAGGTCGTAACCCAAGATGGGATTGAAATGATAGAAATCGTAGGAGTAATTGACGCCCATGTGCACTGCATTGGTGGTAGATTCTAGGAACTTATCTGAGCGTTTCCACTGTCGTTCCATTCCAATTTCACCTGCATAAAATCGACCACTTTGGATCCCCAAATAGGCACCGGATTTCACTACTTTTTTCGTTTCTTTTCGCTCTAATAATCCTTGCGAAAAAAAGTGTCCATGGATCATTAATAGACAACAAATTAACTTAAAGCTTCTCATCTTTCGTAGGGGTTTGAATTTGTTTTTGGTAAAGATCATATAAAGAACTTGAACTCAGTCCGGGGATCGAACCATGTAGCACCGCAGTAATAGCCGGCAAAACAAAGGATTGTTTCTTCGTCTCTTTTGAAATGATGGCTTCTTTTTGGTCAAAAGAAATCAACATTAACAACAAACTTCCGACGAAATAAGTCCATTGGAGTAAGCCCAACAGTGCACCTGCCAAACTATTTAAAATCGACAATTTTGCCAATTTAATCACTCCCTCCAGAACTTTTCCGCCGAAATAAACTCCTGCTCCAATGATCAGGAATAAACTCAAAAAGATGATGGGTGAAAGATACTTGCTTTTCCAAGCAAACTGTTCTTGTCCATATTGCACAATTACCTCTGTAAAATGAAAAGCAGCATAAAGCCCAACCATCACAGCCAAGAGCAAAAATAAGGACATGATAAAGCCACGTTTATAGCCTTTGTAAGCACCATACATTAAGGGAAGTAAAATGACTAAGTCCAACATTTCCATGTTCGAATGTAGAAAGAAGGGGGCTTGAAACAGCAGGAAGCTTAAAATTCTTCTAAACATTCACTTGTGGGTTAAGTAGATTGTTACTATTCTTGTGCTATGCTAGATCCGTTCAACGACCAATATTTCATGAAGCAGGCTTACTTGGAAGCACAAAAAGCCTTTGATCAAGATGAAGTTCCTGTGGGAGCAGTCATTGTTTGTAAAAATCAAATTATTGCTCGTGGTCACAACTTAACGGAGAAACTTACAGATGTTACAGCACATGCCGAAATCCAAGCGATTACAGCTGCCTCTCAGTATCTCGGGGCAAAATACCTGAAAGAATGTACCTTATATGTAACATTAGAGCCTTGTTGCATGTGTGCTGGTGCATTGTACTGGTCGCAAATCGATAAAGTCGTATTTGGCGCAAGAGATGATCGCAGAGGTGCTGGACTCCAAGAAAAATCTTTATATCATCCGGCGACGCTTGTCACAAATGGCATTATGGAAGAAGAATGTCAGCAGTTACTCAAAGATTTCTTTGCTCGAAAGCGCTAATTACGCATAAAGCGTATCCCGAATGACCTCCATGGTCACTTTTAAACTAAAGTTTGGCAAGTGAAGTTCTGCGTATTGCACCAGTACATCCAAAGATTTTCGGACGACATCACGAGGGATAGTTTCTGTTATTTCCCGTAAAAATTGCGCTTTAATAAAAGATAAAATGGCGGGATCTTGCACGTATTTACTGCCGCTAGGTGTATGTGTGAACATTCCACGTTCGATATCAAAAGCAGAAGCATTTTCCTCATCAAATAATGGCGCATATCCTAAAAGCCCAAGGTATTGAGCGAGAAATTGGGTGGGAAATAGAAAGTCATCGGATCGGGTTTCCAAATCGATGAGCTGGGTCTTGACGAAAGCAAAGATTGTTGGATCTGGTCCTTGGTGTTTTAAGGTTTGTTTCAGGACATCTGCCATGAAGAAAAGTAAGATCACCTTTTGAGGTGCCGCGTATATTTGGGAAGGAGTCCAGGCAAAATCCATCGATTGGATAATGCCTAGCTCACTTTCCGGTCTTTTGAAAAAACTAATTTCATACAAACCCAATTGATTCAAGGACTTGTTTTTTTTCTTGACGCCCTTGAAGATGAAACTGGCATAACCTTTTTCAAGCGTGTAAAAATTCAGGATACTACTGCTCTCCGAATAATGATGCTTGTCGATTAAAATGCCGAGTTCCTTGGATTTCACTATTTTTTCGTTGCTTTAAAATCTATTTTGTAGTAGAAAATTGGCAAGAATCCAAGTTGCGTATTTTGGCTATATGGTTGATAATTTGGATTGGCAATGTCTTGTGGAAGAATCGCTGGATTATAAGTCAAACTCAACAAGTTTTTGGTGTTCAGTAAATTCACTAAATCCAATCCGATTTCATGCGTGACACGCTCCGCATTTTTACGCCAGCTGATTTTCAAGTCCATGCGGAAATAATCTCTAAACTTCAAGTCGTTAAATGCACTATCTTGGAAGATGATTTCCTTCGCTGCATTGGTAGCAGCAACATCCACTAGACCGTATCGTTTTCCTCCTGCTCGCGTTACTTTAAATCCAATTCCAATGGTATTTTTTGCATTGATTTTAAATTCTTTACCCGCCAATAAATTCACCACATAATTTCCATTGTAGGAAGTGTTACGTACGATATTGTCGCTTCCCTTGTATTTCGAGTCGAAGATAGATCCAGTAAATAGGAAGAAAAATGTTTTGTCAAAGTATTTTTGAACGGTTAACTCCAATCCATAGTTATATCCTGTCCCTGTATTTTGCAAGGAATCCTGGAACAATCGAGAGAATCCGGATCCAACATTGATCATCGAGAAAGCAGATGGTGTCATTGAAACAGGCACGTTATACAAATGTTGGTAATACGCTTCTGTTTTGATGTTAAATCCTTTGTTGAAGGACTTCTCATAACCAATACCCGAATGGATACTTTTTGTGAATCCTAAGTGCATATTACTCGCCGGATTATTCGGTGAATTAGGCAGCACATGGTATGCATACGTATAATAAGGCTGTGTTTGACTATGTAATCCACCACCCGCAAAAATCGCTTGATTACCTTTCATGCGGTATTTCCATCCGACGCGTGGTTCCAACGGACTTAAACTATTTGAAAGGGTAAAGTACTGTGCATGAAGTCCAGCGGAGAAATCCATGTTTTCGTTGATGCGCCATTTCCACTGTACAAAAGGCTGAATCAATGCCGCATTTCCTTGGTAATTCCAACGAACTTGCCAAGAATGTTCATTGTTTAAATTCGTTAAACAAGAATCCAAGAAATGCATGTTCATGACATCTAAAATAAGACCAGCTTTGATCAAATGTTGTTTGTTGATTTTGTGGTTGACAGCAGTGTAACTAGATACTTTTCGAATGGTGTATTTGTACGCCATCATTGCATATAGTGTATCATACGTAATGAGGTTAGAAATTGTATCAACCTGTCTTCCTCTCAAATAATCATGATTGGTGTGTTGTTCTTCTTGTGAGAATGCCAAAGTTGACGAAATGTACGTTTTTTCACTCAAGGTTTTTTTGTAATTCAATCCGCTAGTGGACATGGAGGTTCCAAAATATTGATCGCGGTCACCCTCCCCATAAAATTCCTGAGAATATTGGGTTTTATCCGATATTTTAATGGCGATATTACTTGCGCCTCCAATGGTAAATAAGGAAAGTTGTCCGCCGTTTTTCAACTGCCAATTGAATTTAAAGGCCCCATCTCCATAGACAGGAATGGCAGAAGTTCCGATTTGAATGCCAAGTGTTTGAAATAGGGAAAGCGTTGAATAACGTCCCATCGCCAAAAACGAAGATTTTCCATTTTTGGAAAGGGGTCCTTCCGCAAGAAACTCTGTTCCTAAGAATCCAAATTGACCAGTAAATTCGTGCTGTTTATTGTTACCATTGCGCAATTTCAAGTCAAATACGCCAGATGTACTATTCCCATATTCAGCCGGAAAAGCACTCATAAAAAAGTCGGAATTACCTAAAATCTTATTATTGATGATGGAAACTGGTCCCCCAGAACTTCCGGCAATAGCAAAGTGATTAGGATTTGGTATATCGATTCCTTCAACACGGTAGATCACTCCAAGTGGTGAATTTCCACGCACAACAATGTCATTTCGAGAATCATCCGCACCATTAACTCCAGCGAAGTTCGAAGCCATGCGCGCAGGGTCCATACGAGAACCTGGGTAACGATTTGTTTCTGCCACGCTAAATTGTTGTGCCGAAAGCAAGGCCATTTCATTGATCACTTCACCATGTTTTTTGGTAATCACTTTTACCTCATTTGTTTCCGTGATCTTTTCTTGCAATGGAATTTGAAGAATTAACTCACGTCCAGAGCTGACTTCTATGGTCATTGATTTCGGATCATAAAATCCGTACGACGCTGTTAACTCATATTTTCCAACAGGAACTTTGGGGATTTCCCAGGTTCCATCTGTTCCAGATAAGGTACGGTATAATTTGCCATCATTAACTTCGATGGAAATTTTTACTGCATTTAATGGATAGTTGGTTTCGTTGTCAAAGACTTTTCCCCTGACCGTTTGATTTGGAGTTTGCGCAAAAATGTGCATGCCTGATATCAGGCAGATAAGTAGTAGTTTAATTTTCATTGTTTAGGTTTTATGGGGCGAATATATTATTTTTCCTCAAAATGAAGGCAAAAAATCGAATGGCAAACTTTTGCACGGTTTTTGGAAGCAATGCCAATTATTGTTAATTTTAAAGAAAAATTTTATGAGAACTCTTGCATTTTTATCCTTGATATTTTTAACGAATCTTTCTTTATTCGCTCAAAAAACGGCAAAGGAGGACATTGTTTGGTACACAGACTTAAACAAGGCTGTTGAAATAGCGAACAAAGAAAATAAACCGATCATGTTGTTTTTCACCGGTTCTGATTGGTGTGGTTGGTGTAAGAAACTTCAAAATGAAGTATTTACTAAAAGTGAATTCAAAGCATGGGCAAAAGCAAATGTTGTCCTTATGGAGGTTGATTTTCCTAGCGCAAACGTTCCTCAATCGGATGAGTTAAAAACACAAAATCGCATGTTACAACAGCAATTCGGTGTTCGTGGATATCCTACTTGTTGGTTCATTAATGCGGACAAACTAAAAGACGGAAAGGTTAACTTTACACAGTTGGGATCTAAAGGATACGAAGCTGGAGGACCAGTAAACTGGACAACTGGCGCTCAAACAATCATCAAACCAAATTAATCTAGGTTTAAAGAAGAAAATTCATCGTATTGAAAACCTCTTGAAAGCAGGAACCTCATCAGTTTCTGCTTTTTTATTTGGAGATTTTTCTCAGTGGATAATTCGCTGTTTTTCCGTTCGATGAGTGACGCCAATACTAGTTGATATTCTTCATCTGAAATGGCAGAATAAATCCCTTCTTGAATCAACTTTGCATCAATACGTTTCTGATAAAGTGCCGCTTTGATTTTTTGTCTGCCCCATTTCTTGATGCGCAGCTTTCCTTGTACATACGCTTCTACAAAGCGTTGTTCATTCAAGAATCGTTGCTCGATTAAATAGTTTATAACCTCCTTTGACAAGGATTCATCTGCGCCCAAACGTTCTAATTTCGTTCGAACCTCTGAGACGCAGCGTTCCTGATAAGCACAAAAGGCTTCTAATTTAAAAATGATTTGCTCCCGTGAAAAAGCAGGCGGATTCATTACAATGTAATTTCCTCGTTCGATTTATTCACGAAGGAATATTGCAATAAATGATGTGCGGTAAGTCCACGAACTGGAATCCATTGCTTGTACTTGAAGAACCAACGAAGTTGTTTGCTGATGATTCCTTTTTTGAAGAATGCTTCCAAGTACGGATGAACCAATAATGTGACACCTTTTTCTTTTCGGTCGTTGAGTAAATAACTTAGATTATTTTCAATTTCTTCGGAGAAAAGAATACTAGCTGTTACTTCACCGCTACCATTACAAGTTGGACACGTTTCCGACGTTTCTATATCCGTTTCAGGTCGAACACGTTGACGTGTAATTTCGATGATACCAAATTTCGAAGGTGGAATCAAATTGTGTTTTGCACGATCAGACTTCATAAACTCCTTCATTTTTTCAAAGAGGATTTTATTGTTTTCTTTTTCATGCATGTCGATGAAATCCACACAGACGATGCCGCCCATGTCACGCAATTGTAAGACTCGCGCAATTTCCTCAGCAGCTTCCACATTTGTTGCCAGAGCGTTGGACTCTTGTCCGTCTGCTCCTTTGCGGTTTCCACTATTGACATCAATTACGTGCATTGCTTCCGTATGTTCAATAATCAGATAGCCACCACTTGGTAATGGCACTTTTTTACCGAACAATGCTTTGATCTGTTTATTGATCGCAAAGCGTTCGAATATGTCGATTTTCCCTTCGTAATTACGCACAATTTTCTCGCGACCTGGAGCGATGGAAGAGATGTACTCTTTCATCTCCGACGCCAAATTTGGATCGTTTACGTGAATATTGGTAAAGTTTCCATTCAACAAATCGCGCAAAATGGAAGTAGTTGTATTTAGTTCACCAAGCACACGACGAGGAGGTTGAGTTCCTTTTAAGTTCGCATGCATGCCGCGCCATTTTTCTAACAAATTTTGTAGGTCCGACTCCAAATCTGTTGTAGACTTGTTTTCAGCCACTGTTCGAATAATAACGCCAAAGTTTTTTGGTTTGATTCGCTCCATGAGGTCCTTTAGACGGTCCTTTTCGGAAGAATCTTTGATTTTTTGACTAACAGAAATTTTATCTGAGAATGGTACGAGAACGAGGTATCGTCCGGCTAGCGTTACTTCGGAACTCAAACGAGGTCCTTTTGTAGATATTGGTTCCTTCGCCACTTGCACCAAAATGGGCTGTGAGGAAGAAATTACATTGCTAATTTTTCCGTCTTTTTCAATGTCTTTCTCTAGTTTGAAATACTGCAGATCAGCCACATTTTGCTTCCCTTGCATCGAATCTTTTACGAAACGAGAGAGGGAATGGTATTGTGGGCCGAGGTCTAAATAATGCAAAAAAGCATCTTTTTCGTATCCAACATCAACGAAAGCTGCATTCAAACTAGGAACCACACGACGTACTCTTCCCAAATAGATATCGCCGACAGCAAAGTCTGAATTTCCACGATCCTCATGTAATTCAATTAACTTACCGTCTCGCAATAGGGCGATCCAAATCCCATTTGACCTGGTATCGACAACGAGTTCTAGGTTCACAATTAGAAGTTTACAGGATGAAACAATGAAAGCTCACTGAAAGAATCAATGAGCCCCCTTTTCTTCTCAAATTAAGAAGTGATTACTTCTTCTTCTTGTGACGATTTTTTCTAAGACGTTTTTTACGCTTGTGCGTAGCCATTTTATGTCTTTTTCTTTTTTTACCGCTTGGCATAATATATATTTTTAGTGTTATTTGAATCTAAAAAAAATGCACCCCCTTCGAAAAGGGAGTGCAAAGTTAAATAAAATTTTGAATTTACGAAATCTTATTTCACGCTTACTTTATTCTTCACTTCATCAATAAATACTTTTGATGGTTTGAACGAAGGGATATTATGTGCTGGGATAATGATTGTTGTGTTTTTTGAAATGTTACGCCCTGTTTTTTGCGCACGCTCTTTCACAACGAAACTTCCAAAACCTCTTAAATAGACATTATTTCCTTTCGCTAACGATCCTTTGATGGAGTTCATAAACGCCTCAACTGCTCTTAGAGCTTCGTTTCTTTCTAATCCTGTTTCTTCTGCAATGTCTGCTACGATATCCGCTTTAGTCATATTTCTTGATGTTAATTGATTTTTAATGCGGTGCAAAAGTATATCACAGAAACTTTATATTGTTAATTTTCGTGTTTTTTTTCTCAAAAAAATTTTCATGCAGCAAATTCGCACAGAAATTATCAAGTGGTACGAGGTCAATAAAAGGTCTTTGCCTTGGCGTGAAACGAAGGATCCTTACTTTATTTGGTTGAGTGAAATTATCCTGCAACAAACGCGTGTTGACCAGGGAATGTCATATTATTTAAAGTTCATTCAAGCTTTTCCAACAGTATTTGATTTGGCTAAAGCAGATGAGCAAGTGGTACTTAATTTATGGCAGGGACTTGGGTATTATAGTCGAGCGAGGAATTTACATCGCACCGCGAAACAAGTGGTGGAAGAATATGAAGGAAAGTTTCCAAGTACCTACGATGGCTTATTGAAACTAAAAGGAGTCGGGCCATACACTGCTGCTGCCATTTCATCTTTTTCTTTTGATTTAGCGCATGCCGTTGTGGACGGAAATGTTTTTCGTGTGCTTAGCCGCATATACAATTGGTCAGTTCCGATCAATTCCACTCAAGGGAAAAAAGACTTTGAACAATTTGCCCAAGAGTTATTGGACCAACAAAATCCTGGGTTATTTAATCAAGCCATCATGGAATTTGGTGCCTTGCATTGCAAACCGACTCAGCCTTTGTGTGAGCAATGTCCCGTTGCCATTCATTGCCTTGGGTTCCAAGAACAAAAAATTGACCAGTTGCCTATTAAGTTGAAAAAACAACGCATTCGCGAGCGATTTTTTGTGTTTGAGGTCCTCCAAAAAGCGGACGGATCAGTACTTCTAGAACAGCGGACAGAAAAAGACATTTGGCAACATTTGTATCAATTCCCCTTGAAAGAATTTGAAAGCAAAGAGGAAAAAGAAGCTTATCTATCGGCTGTACCTTCCATTTTTACTTCTCAAGAATACAAGCATGTACTTTCGCATCAGCATTTGTACTGTCATTTCATCCTGCGAAACGCCCATAAATCGGATGCTGGTGTCTTTGTTCAATGGGAAGATTTTCATCAATATCCGATACCAAGAGTGATCGATCGTTTTTTGGACGAGCATGCTCAGCATATTTTTAACAACAAAGCAAGATAACTTACTACCTTTGTAAAAAATCGAATCATGGTTAAAATCACACATATTACAGAAGGATCCTTCTCCGCTTCGCACGTTTATATTATTGAAAAAAACGCTGTTGATATTGCTGGATTAGACAAAAGTGACGTTTCTGCATTCTTGTCCAGCGATAAGAAGTTTGACTATTTTAAACAGCCGAAAGGCTTTGTTTTCCTGGTGAAAGCAGATCAAAAAACAGAAGAAATTCGCGTACTTGGGAATACCATTGAAGGACATATTTCTGATGCTGTTGAGTCGATTCAGTTGCATTCAACAAATAATGAAGCCTTGTATGCTTTGACGGAAGGATTGCTTTTATCCAGTTATCGATTTACGAAACACTTTTCGAAACCAAAATCATATAAACTTGAAGAAATTTATGTGGATACCCATTTAACCACGGAACAAATCCAAGAATTGGTTTCAATGGCAAAGTCGGTTTTTTGGACGAGAGATATGGTGAATACACCCGTTTCACATTTGAATGCAGAACAATTAGCTGAAGCGATTTCCCATCTGGGTGATGAAGCTGGATTTCAAGTGACCGTGTTGGGAAAAACTCAAATTGAATCCTTGAAAATGGGCGGGTTATTAGCTGTGAATAAAGGATCAATTGATCCACCAACATTCACGATTGCAGAGTATAAACCATCCAACGCAGTGAACAAAAAACCAATTGTACTGGTTGGAAAAGGCGTTGTTTACGATACCGGCGGACTAAGTTTAAAGCCAACACCAGGATCCATGGATACCATGAAAGGAGATATGGCTGGAGGAGCAACGATGGCTGCTGTTATTTATTTTGCTGCCATGCAAAAACTTCCTGTTCACATTGTGGGATTAATTCCAGCAACTGATAATCGTCCTGGAGGAAATGCCTACACGCCAGGTGATGTAATCACGATGTTTGACGGTACTACGATTGAAGTACTCAATACAGATGCAGAAGGACGTATGATCCTTGCAGATGCATTAGCGTATTCAGCGAAATTTGATCCAGAAATCGTGATCGACGCTGCAACATTAACAGGAGCAGCATTGAGAGCTATTGGAACAGAAGCAACCATCATCATGGGGAATGCAGATGACGCATACTTTCAGGATTTAGAAAAAATTGGTTTCGATGTGCATGAACGTGTTGTTCGTTTTCCATTCTGGGATGATTACAAAGCACACATGAAATCAAAAATTGCCGACATGAAAAATATTGGTGGACCGAATGCTGGGATGATTTCCGCTGGAAAATTCCTTGAACATTTCGTGAAAGCACCGTACATTCACATGGATATTGCTGGTCCAGCTTGGTTAGATTCAAAAGAAAACTATAAAGGAGATGGTGGAACTGGAGCAGGAGTTCGTTTATTGTACCAATTCTTGAAAAATCGCTATAAATAATGGAAAGAGAACAAGGAACAACCAAAGAACCCGTTTCAACGAAGGAACTTTATAAAGTAGGCATCACCTTAGGAGACTTAAATGGCATTGGTCCTGAAGTTGCCATCAAAGCATTGAAGGATAATCGCATTTTGAGTGACTTTACACCCGTTATTTACGGATCCACAAAAGTTATTTCTCATTATAAAAAACTTCTTGACTTACAAGATTTTCAATATACAAGTTGTAAAAACGCCTCTGAAATTCACGCCAAGAAAATCAATGTCATTCAGGTTTGGAATGATGAGGTTGATCTAAAAATGGGTGAAGCAAATGTTACTGGAGGCACGTATGCGTTTAAGTCTCTAGAAGCTGCAACGCAAGATTTATCAGAAGGAAAAATAGATGTATTGGTAACAAGTCCGTTTAGTAAGGATGCGATTCAAAAAGCAGGCTTTCAATTCCCTGGTCACACGGAATACCTAGCGGACATGGCAGGAGAAAAAGAGGCACTGATGATTTTGGTTTCTCCAACGTTAAAAGTTGCTTTAGTGACCACACATATTCCGATTAAAGATGTCAGTGCGGCTTTAACAAAAGAAGGAATTGCCTTAAAAATTGAAAAATTCGAACAATCATTGAAAAAAGATTTTGGGATTGTTAAGCCACGAATTGCTGTTTTTGGATTGAATCCACATGCGGGAGAAAATGGCAAATTAGGAGCGGAAGAACAAGAGATAATTTCCCCAGCTATTCAACAAGCAAAAAGCAAAGGTGTTTTGGCATTTGGACCATTTCCGGCCGATGGATTTTTTGGTTCCGACATGAAAAATCAATTCGATGGAATTCTGGCCATGTATCACGATCAAGGACTTACAGCGTTTAAGGCCTTAGCATTTGACGATGGTGTGAACTTCACGGCGGATCTACCAATTGTGCGTACGTCACCTGATCACGGTACCGCATTTGACATCGCAGGGAAAAATTTAGCCAGCGAACAGTCCATGCGAAGTGCCATGTATTTAGCTGTTGAAATTTTCAAAAACAGAAAGCTTTATAAGCAAATGACAGCCAATCCACTTCCTATTTCTAAAGATGAAAGAGGGAAAAAAGAGTCGGATCGACTGATATAATTTTAAAAATCCAAATAAATTTTATAATTTCGCGGATTCATTTTTGTTCATTGTAAAAACGATATGATAAGTCCTTTCATGATACCATTTGTTGGATTGAAGCTAGGGCAGCATCCATTCGAATTTTCAATAGACAAAACGTTCTTTGAATCTTTGCCGTATTCATTGGTTGAAAACGGAAATTTAGTGGTGAAATTAAACTTGGAAAAAAAGGAAACGATGCTTGTTGCTAGTTTTTCTGTCAAGGGTGAAGTTTCAGTTCCATGTGCTAGATGTAATGATGATATGAGTCAAAAAATCAAAGGTGATTTGACTGTTTATTATGTGTTTGGTGATGAGGAGTCTGAAGATGAAAACTTGATTGTTATTCCGAGAGAGAGCTACGAAATTGACGTTCAACAATCCATTTATGAAATGATCATGTTGGCCATGCCATCAAGATCTGCACATAAAAAAAATGAATGCAATGAGGAAATGGTGCAATTGTTAGAAAAATACATGACGCAACATGACTCCAAAGATGATGAAGACAATATTGACCCACGATGGGCAGCATTAAAGAATTTAAATTGATATAAATACATAGTTATGGCGCATCCTAAACGCAGAATTTCCACAACAAGACGTGACAAACGTAGAACGCACAAAAAAGCGACTGCTCATCAAGTGGCAACATGCCCTACAACAGGTCAGCCTCATTTATTCCACCATGCTCACTGGCATGAAGGAAAATTATACTACAAAGGAAAAGTAGTTGCTGAAAAAGAAACAGTAGTAGAATAAGGAACCATCTCGTTTTCTAAATGAGAATTGGTCTTGACATCTCAGGGGGCGATTTCGCTCCCAAAGCAACTATTGATGGTGCATTATTGGCAAGAGAAGTTTTGTCGAATGATGTCACCATTGTTTTGCTTGGTGATGAAGCAATCATCCAAAAAGAATTTTCTGATCGCGGAAAAGACTTTGAGGGGTTTGAGCTTGTTCACGCACCAGAGGTGATTACGTATCATGATCACCCAACAAGAGCCATCCCTAAAAAACCCAATAGTTCCATTGCCGTTGGATTTGATTTATTATCTAAATCGAATTTAGATGTTTTTGCGAGCACTGGGAATACCGGAGCGATGTTGGTTGGATCGATGTATAAATTAAACACTGTTCCAGGAATTATTCGTCCGTGTATTACCTCTACCCTTCCAGCACTCGACGGTTCAAAATCCATCTTACTGGATGTTGGTTCAAATGCCGATTGTAAAGCAGATGTTCTTTACCAATTCGCTGTTTTAGGTGCCTTGTATTCAAAATATGTTCACGGCGTAGAAAATCCCAAAGTTGCTTTACTGAATATCGGTGAAGAAGATTCGAAAGGAAATCTATTAACGATTGCAGCCTACAAACTGCTAGCAGAATCTGATGAAATCAATTTTGTTGGCAATTTAGAAGGGCGTGATTTGTTTACGGGAGTTGCAGACGTTATTGTGTGCGATGGTTTCACCGGAAACATTGTGTTAAAAGAAGCCGAAGGAATTTATACCTTAATGAGAAAACGTGGGATTCGAGATGAATATTTTGATCGATTCAATTACGAAAACTATGGTGGAACACCTATTTTAGGGGTTAAAGGAAATGCCATTATCGGTCACGGTATTTCGAACGATATCGCCATCAAAAATATGTTGCTACATGCCTATGAAGTGGCCGCTTCCGGATTAGCGACGAAAATAAACGATGCATTTAATTAAGAAATGAATAGAATTACCGCAGCAATTACCGCCGTTCAAGGATACGTTCCAGAAGACATTCTTAGCAACGAAGATTTATCCAAATTAGTGGATACTTCAGATGAGTGGATTACCACACGAACTGGAATCAAAGAGCGCCGAATCATGCGAAATGGTGCTTCTTCAGATATGGCAGCTGCCGCTGTGAAACAACTTTTAGAAAAAAAAGGAATTGATCCATTAGAAATCGACTTAGTGATTTGTGGAACAGTTACCCCAGATCATCCTTTCCCAAGTACTGCCAACATATTAAGTGATAAAACAGGCATGAAAAACGCATGGTCATTTGATGTCAATGCAGCATGTTCTGGCTTTTTATTTGCACTTTCGACGGGTTCTCAATTTATTGAAACGGGGAAATATAAAAAAGTGATTGTTGTTGGGGTGGATAAAATGACCTCTATTGTTGATTACCAAGACCGCACTACTTGCGTGATTTTTGGTGATGGAGCAGGAGCTGTTTTGTTGGAACCAAATACGGAAGGACTTGGTGTAATTGATTTTCTTTTACATTCAGACGGATCTGGAAGAGAGTTTCTCGTTCAACCAGCTGGTGGCTCATTGAATCCTGCAAGCATTGAAACAGTAGAAAACAGAATGCACTATGTGAAACAAGAAGGACAAAGTGTATTCAAATTTGCCGTAACAAATATGGCTGATGTTTCTGCCAAAATCATGGAGAACAATAACCTAAGTGCTGATGATGTAAATTGGTTGGTGCCACACCAAGCGAACTTGCGCATCATTGATGCCACCGCTAACCGCATGGGCTTATCGAAAGAAAAAGTCATGATTAACATCGAAAAATATGGAAACACAACCGCAGGTACTTTACCATTGTGTATGTGGGACTATGAAAAACAATTGAAAAAAGGCGACACCTTAATTCTTTCCGCTTTTGGTGGTGGTTTTACGTGGGGAGCTATTTATTTGAAATGGGCTTATAACTCATAATATTAGTAATTTTGCAAAACAAATCATTGTTATGAATTTAGAAGAAATCAAAGACCTCATTAAACTAGTTTCAAAATCAGGAATTGGTAAAATTGAAATCGAAAGCGAAGGATTTAAAATTGCGATCAAAAACGCAAGTTTAGCGAATGAGCAACCGGTTTATGTTCAAGCTGCAGCGCCAGTTGCGATGCCTCAAATTGCTGCACCAGCTCCTGCTGCAACACCCGCAGCAGCGCCAGTAACTGCAACTGAAAGCAATGACGAAGCAAGATACATCACCGTGAAGTCACCGATGATTGGTACATTTTACCGAACGCCAAGTCCAGACAAGGATGCATTCGTAAATGTAGGAAGTGTGATTCAGGCCGGAGACAAATTATGTATCATTGAAGCCATGAAAACATTTAATGAGATTGAATCAGAAGTATCCGGTAAAATCGTTAAAGTACTTGTTGATAATGCAAGTCCAGTAGATTACGATCAACCATTATTTTTAGTAGATCCAGCTTAATCGCTGAAAAAATCTTCCACTATGTTTAAGAAAATTCTGATCGCAAATCGCGGTGAAATCGCTATGCGTGTGATTCGTACCTGTAAAGAAATGGGTATTAAAACAGTTGCTGTATATTCAACTGCAGATAAAGACAGTTTGCCTGTTCGTTTTGCCGACGAGGCAGTTTGTATTGGTCCGCCCGTAAGTGCGAAATCATATTTATCGATTCCAAATATCATTGCGGCGGCAGAAATTACCAACGCGGATGCGATTCATCCAGGCTACGGATTTCTTTCTGAAAACGAAAAATTTTCCAGAGTTTGTCAAGAACATGGCATCAAATTTATTGGCGCTTTACCGGAACAAATTGCTGGAATGGGAGATAAAGCAACAGCAAAAGCAACGATGATTGCGGCCGGAGTTCCATGTATTCCAGGGTCTGTTGGACTCTTGAAAGATGTAGCTGATGCAAAAAAAGTAGCCAAAGAAATTAAATACCCAGTTATTCTAAAAGCAACTGCCGGTGGTGGTGGAAAAGGAATGCGCATCGTTTGGAAAGAAGAAGACATTCAAGATGCGTGGGATTCAGCAAGACAAGAAGCCGGAGCAGCATTTGGAAATGATGGTATCTATATGGAGAAATTCATTGAAGAACCACGTCACATTGAAATTCAAATCGCCGGCGATCAGTACGGTAATGCATGTCACTTGTCAGAGCGTGATTGTTCGATTCAACGTCGTCACCAAAAATTGGTCGAAGAAACGCCATCTCCCTTCATGACAGATGAGTTGCGTAATCGTATGGGTGAAGCAGCAATCAAAGCGGCAAAAGCAGTGAAATATGAAGGAGTAGGAACCGTTGAGTTTTTGGTTGACAAAAACCGTGATTTCTATTTCATGGAAATGAATACACGTATTCAAGTTGAACATACCATTACGGAAGAAGTAATCAATTTTGATTTAATTAAAGAACAAATCTTGATTGCAGCTGGACAGAAAATTTCCGGTAAAAATTACTTCCCTCAAATGCACGCGATTCAATGTCGTATCAATGCAGAAGATCCATACAAAGACTTTAGACCATCTCCAGGAAAAATAACAGACTATCATTCCCCAGGTGGACACGGAGTGCGTATAGATGCACATGTTTATTCTGGCTATACCATTCCACCAAATTACGATTCAATGATTTCCAAATTAATCGTGGTTGCTCAAACAAGAGAAGAAGCCATAGCTAAAATGAAACGTGCTTTGGATGAATACGTCATTGGAGGTGTAAAAACAACCATTCCTTTTCATCAAAAATTGATGCAAAACGAAGATTTCTGTAAAGGAAATTTCACGACTAAATTTATGGAATCGTTTGAATTTTAGTAATTTTAGCAAGGTCTAGATTCGAAGCAACCATTTGATGTTTGATTCGTTTCTATGTTGCTTTGCTAAAACAACTATAATTATAAATGAAAATAAGAATACTCGTTGTTCTGTGTTTTTTTGCTTTTGTAAAAAGCACCATTTTTCATGCACAAAATTTTATTCCACCTGGATTAACTTCTAGTGCGGTTTCTAATAATACTATTTATGGGTATTATTTCCAAGCCGGAACCAATTTTACCATTTGTGGATTAAAAGTAAAATACGATAATGTTGCCACTCCGAACAATCAACGATTATTTGTTGTAAAGTTTACCACTGCCCCAGTAAATTACGGACTTGCCCCCCCATTTACTACTAGTACCCAAATCACCTCTTTTTTAGTGAACAGTCCAAACACTGCTCAACTTTGCAACATTTCAGTAAACGCAGGGGAATTTATCGGGATCTATGGTTATCGAGAATCTGCCTGTAAGAATTACTTTAGCTCATCTAGTTCAAGTAATTTAACAGTCAATGCCGTATCCATGCCCCTAACCAGAAGCGGAGCGATTTTGAGTAATGGTACTTGTGGTACAACCCCTTCTTTCACTGGTTTCTTCTCAGAACCAGGACTGCCATTAGGTGCTATTGAGTTATATACCAACTGTTGCTTTACCCCAACGATTGGTACCATTTCACAACCAAGTTGCACATCAACTACTGGTAGTATCATTTTAAATGGATTGCCCCCAGGTAATTGGACCCTAAATACATATCTAAACGGAAGTACAACACCAACATCCATCAATGGAACAGGAACTAGTTACACAGTTACAGGTCTAACTGCAGGAGCATACACTTTTAACGTGATGAACGCTGGAGGTTGTACATCCGCAAATACGAGTTCAACGACCATAAATTCTAGTTTATTCATACCAACTGCATCCATTACCAATAACAGCAACACAACTATTTTAACTTGCACCCAGAATGCAATTTCTTTGTCTGCTAACGGAACAGGCACTTATTCTTGGGCAAATGGGACAACCAACTTAGGTACAAATGCCAATTTAAATGCAACTACTCCTGGTAATTATACATTGACAGTAACCGCAACAAATGGTTGTACAGCAACTGCGAATTTAACGATTACCCAAAACATTGCTACTCCAGGAGCCACTATCACCAGTCCGTATAACCAATTGAATTGTACTCTGACAAACTTCAACTTAAATGCCATCGGCAATGGTACATATCAATGGAGTCAAGGTGCAACTATTTTGGGAACAAATTCTTCTCTTTCTATTAATTCTCCCGGAACATATACATTAACTGTAACCGGATCAAACGGATGTACATCCACCAACAATTATTCAGTTACTCAATTTACGGGGACAACATTATCCGTTAACAATCCAACCATATGTAGTGGTCAATCTACCAGTTTAACAGCCACACCAGGTCAATCAGGGGGTGCTTACACTTGGAATAATAGTGCCACAACCAGCTCGATTTCTGTATCACCAACGAGTAATACAAGCTTCATTGTATCGTATTTCATCAATGGTTGCACAACCACTGCTACGAGTAATGTTACAGTAAATCCAACCCCCATAGTGACCGTAAATAATGCGAGTATTTGCCCGGGAACATCAACAATTATTACCGCATCTGGAACGCCAACTGGAGGAACCTATTTGTGGTCGAATTCATTCACAACAAATTCCATTTCCGTATCACCTGTTAATACATCTAACTATACAGTAACTTATAATTTAAATGGCTGTACGCCTGGAACTGCCACCTCCACTATCAGTGTCATTAATAGTTTGGATTTTGTTAACTTGCTTTCTCCAGGATCAGTAGCAATTTGTCAAGGTCAAACACTGACAATTTTTGGTCAAGTTTATGAAGCCGGACTCACAAACGTATCCGGACAAGCAGGAGGGATTACGGTGGAATATGCTTACAATTCTTCAAACACCAATCCATCGACATGGCCGGCTGCAAGTTGGAATAGCGCAACATATAATTCACTTTCAGCAGGAAATCCAAATAATGACGAATATATGGGGGTAATTCCATCTCTCGCGCCTGGTACTTATTATTATGCTTTCCGTTTTACGTTTAACGGATGTATTTCCTATGGCGGGTTCAGTTCAACAGGTGGTGGATTTTGGGACGGTACAAGCAATACAAATGGTACTTTAATTGTAAATCCCAATGTAACTCCAACGTTTAATACTGTTTCTTCCATTTGTGCTGGATCGGCATTAAACGCCTTGCCAACAACTTCCACAAATTCAATTGTTGGAACATGGTCACCTGCACTATCTAATCAACAAACAACAACATATACGTTTACACCAAATCCCAATTATTGTGCTTTAACTACTACACAAACAATAACGGTAAATCCAATTCCAATCGCTGCGATTACGGCACCTACGACATCTATCTTAACATGTACGACGACTTCGATCTCCTTGACTGCAACTGGAGGGGGAACTTATTCTTGGTCCAATGGGACGGCGGTGGTGGGAACAAATGCTACACTAGCTGTGACAACTCCGGGAACGTATACCGTGACAGTGACTGCTGCCAATGGGTGTACTGCTACGGCAAGTCAGATCATTACTCAAAACGTTAGTTTACCTACCGCAGCGATTACAGCACCTACGACTTCCATCCTAACTTGTTCAACCACTTCGATCTCCTTGACTGCAACTGGTGGGGGAACCTATTCTTGGTCCAATGGGACAGCGGTGGTGGGAACAAATGCTACACTAGCTGTGACAACTCCGGGAACGTATACCGTGACAGTGACTGCTGCCAATGGATGTACTGCTACGGCGAGTCAGGTCATTACTCAAAATATTTCGGTACCTACCGCAGCGATTACAGCACCTTCGACTTCCATC
>JBJTMU010000045.1:0-3990 GCA_046070685.1 Flavobacteriales bacterium
TCTTGCAAAAAAAAGGAATGAAAAAATGGATCACACTTGGTGTCATCATCGCGTTTATTCCCCTCGCCTTTCGCGTGGTTAAAATGACTCCAGTTCGTAAAATAGCCTTTTTTCAATCGACCGATTACTACGAAAATACAGACGAATCTTCCTTCGAAAAAAATGGTATCCGCACCTTTGGACTCGATATTTCGCACCACCAGGGAAACGTCGATTGGGATTCCCTCGCGACATCTAAACATCCCATTCAATTTATTTTCATTCGCGCGACAAATGGCTCACATATTTTAGACCGAGAATTTCACCGAAACTGGGAAGAAAGCCGCGGGAAATCATTTCTGAGAGGTGTGTACCATTATTATCGTCCGAATCAAAACTCAACGACCCAATTTAATTTTTTCAAAAGTCATGTTTACCTGCGAAAAGGCGACTTGCCACCCGTACTAGACTTAGAGGAGAATAGTTGGTTTGGACGAGAAAATTTATTGCGAGGAGTCAAAAATTGGTTGTCGCTTGCAGAAAAACAATATGGTGTCAAACCAATTATTTACACGAACTTGGACTTCTATTTACGCTACTTTAACAGCAAAGATTTTAAAAAATACCATTTTTGGATTGCCGCATATTCAGGAAGACACCGAGTTTCCGACATTCCTTGGGCTTTTCATCAGTTCACGGAAGACATCTACGTAAAAGGAATCGAAGGAAATGTGGATGGTGATGATTTCAATGGAGACCGAAAAGCCTTGGAGAAATTAACCATTCGCTAAAAAATCAAAGGATTTCAGCCCCAAGTGCATCCGCTTCGAATCGCACAGATCCAACGTTATACGCATAGACAGCTGCTGGAAGAAAAGTGAGCTGTAACCCGCCAATATTCACCGTCCCTTCCTTATCAATACTTGTTACCAAAGCGGAAGTCAAGTTGTTTTGCTCGCAAAAATAACGCAAACTAACAAGTTCCTTGGGATGAGAAAAGTAACGATTGCTCCATTTCACCTCGACACAACGACTTGGTTTGAAGAATTTGGTGTCGACTAAAACAACGTCCACTTCACCAGAAGAACGACCTTGACGCCAACTCGCATATTTCAAGTTTAATTTTTCTCGATGCAACCATTGAGAAAAAATCGCTGTTTCCACTAGATTACCTGCTTCATCATCGGCTTCGCGAACCGGAGAAAACATCGCCGTACGCAAAGAAGGATTGGTTAAATACACCTTGAAGGTGGTCACTCGCTGCATTTTACGCGCATGAACATCCACTTTATGCACCACTTTGATTAAAAAAGCAGCCGACAAATAATCTAGGTATTTCTTGATGATCTCTTTTTTAATTCCACTGTCTCGACAAAGGTTTTCAAAAGAAAATTCTTTACCAGAATTGTATGCCAAATAACCAAAGAAACTATTCAATTCTTGCACATCTCGAATGCCATATAAACTAGGAAGATCGCGCAATAACACTTTGTCAACGATATCACTTTTAATGTATCTTCCTGGATCACTTTGAATGCGTTCAGATAAAACTACTTCGGGATATCCACCAAAATTGAGGTAATGAAAAAAAGCTTCATTTAAGGTTCGAATATCATGTGTGCTACTATAATTTACTTGCTTTCCGTGATAATCAATTGTACTTGGATGCATTAACTGATGAAGACCTCTCAAATGAATGTATTCTTGAAACGTTAACGGCGGAAGCATGAATTCTGTAAATCGCCCTGCTCCACTTTCTGTGCTTTGAAGTTTCAAGGCCGCAGCAGCAGAACCTGACACAATAAATTTAGTATCCGGATAACGGTCAACCAATACTTTTAAATGACGTTCCCAATCTTTCAAATATTGAATTTCATCAAAAAATACGAACATTCCTTTTGCCTCTTTTTTTCCGAGTGCCTTTAAGGAGATTTCCAACAAATCCTCCAGTCCTAAGTGCATGTAAATTGGATTGTCAATTCCAACGAAAATAATTTGGGTTGCAGAGACTTGCTGATCGATTAATTCTTGAATGGCATGATGCATCATCACTGTTTTCCCAACACGACGTGGCCCCATCAGAACAACAGCTCGCTTAATGTCCAAATCAGTAACGAATGGAAAAAAAACATCAAAGTACAAGCGTTTAGACATCTTCTGATAGACATCTTGAATTTGATCACCTACCCACCAAGGATTTTCGAACTGTAGGCGTTCAATTCTTTTTTCGAGTGGAATAGTGTTGCTTATCATCTCTTTTTTTTCTTATTCACACACAAATGTACAAATAGAATATTTATTTTAAGCTTATTTTTACATTTTTTACCATTTAGTGTATTTTTATTAAATTTTACACTTCTAATAATGCGTTTGATTGATCTAAAATTTAGCTTACCTTTGAATGGAAATGAATGTACGATTCCTATCCTTATTTATTGGATTTAGCCTTACTTTGAATGCTCAAATTTATAAAGATCCAAGCCTAGCAAGCGATCTTCGTGTCAAGGATTTATTATCTCGTATGACCTGGGAAGAAAAATGCTATCAATTATTCATGGTACCTGGCGACACCAATTTGTTGCATGGACCATTATCCAAAGGAATTTTTGGACTTCAAGTTAGCGCGCAAGCGGCTGGAGACATCGGCGGACAAGGACTCTCTTATCAAACAAAAGATCCCGCGTACATTCAAATGGAACGTCTGAACATGATTCAGAAATATTGCATGGAACAAACGCGCTTAGGAATTCCCATGCTTCCTTTCGACGAAGCACTTCATGGCTTGGTTCGAAATGGTGCAACAGCCTTTCCACAGGCAATTGCTTTTGCTGCTTCCTGGAATCCAGACTTAGTTTATCAATCTGCTTCACACATTGCCGCTGAAACGAAAGCACGTGGCATTCGTCAAATTTTATCTCCAGTCATCAATATAGCCAGTGATGTTCGCTGGGGAAGAACGGAAGAAACCTACGGAGAAGACCCATTCCTCAGTGCCGAAATTGGAGTTTCGTTCATGCGTGCCTTCGAGGAAAAAGGCATCATCACGACACCAAAACATTTCATTGCAAACGTCGGTGATGGTGGAAGAGACAGTTATCCAATTCACATGAGTGCATGGTTTTTGGAACGCACGCACCTTGTTCCCTTCGAGCGCGCCATCCATAAAGCAGGAGCTCGCTCCATCATGACCTCCTACAATTCACTAAATGGTCAAGCTTGTTCTGCTAATTCTTGGCTCTTGACCGATAAATTGAAAAAAGAATGGGACTTCGGTGGATTTGTCATTTCGGATGCCAATGCCGTAGGCGGATCACTCGTACTTCATCACAGTGCTGATAGCTACGTCGAAAGCGGCGTTCAAGCCATCAATGCAGGATTAGACGTTATTTTTCAAACGGACATCGCCCATTTCCCCCTTTTCTTTCCGAGTTTTCCTCCAAAAGGAATGGACACCAATCGCATCAACGATGCTGTTTCAAGGGTACTGAGAGCCAAATTCGATTTGGGCTTGTTTGAACATCCTTATGCGGAGTCAAGCATGCGAATGGATTCCTTATTACAAGCCGGACACCAACTTGCTCAAAAAGTAGCTGAAGAATCCATCGTACTTCTGAAAAACAACAACCTTTCATTACCATTGGAAGCAGAAATTTCTTCCATAGCCGTTTTTGGTGAGGATGCTATACTCGCACGATTAGGCGGGTACAGTGGCCCTGGGAATCAAGTTGTATCGATATTAGATGGCTTACAATCTAGCTTTCCAAAAACCCACTTTTACTATGAAAGGAATGTCCTCTTAGCTGACACGAGCATTCAAATCCTTCCAGAAGATTTCAGTAAAATAAACGGAGAAAATGGCTTTTCTGCAGCCTACTTTTCGAATCCATCTTGCGAGGGAACACCAATATTGACCAGAGTCGATCGGCAAATCAACTTTCACTGGACATTATACGCTCCGGATGCACGATTGAATCCACATTTCTATAGTGTCCGCTGGACCGGCACCTATTT
>JBJTMU010000046.1:0-7427 GCA_046070685.1 Flavobacteriales bacterium
TCCAAGTAATTTTGTGCCATCAATGTGCAGCAGAAGTTGTGCCAAAAAAACAAACATGGAATTACAAGGGAAATTTGGAAAAAATGCAGATTTAGCTTCCTCTATTGGATTAGCAAATCTTGGAAATCAATTTTGGAATATGAGTCCAGCTGAACTGGTAGAAGACAGCATCATTCTTGGAGAAGGAATGTTGACAGATACTGGAGCATTAGCCATTGAAACGGGAGCTTTTACGGGTAGATCGCCAAAAGATCGCTTCATTGTGCGCGATGAAAAAACCGAAGATGCTGTATGGTGGGGTGATATTAATATTGGATTTTCGCCTGCGCAATTTGATGCGTTGTATGAGCGCATGAAGTCATTTTTGGCTGAACAAGATGTGTACGTGCGTGATGTGTATGCATGTGCTGAAGAGAAATACCGTATGAACATTCGTGTGGTGACTGAATTGCCTTGGTCAAGTTTATTTGCGCACAATATGTTTTTGCGTTTAACTGATGATGAAATTCAAGATTTTACACCAGAATGGCACATTGTCTGTGTTCCAAGTTTTCAAGCTGATCCAGCAATTGACGGCACGCGACAAGCAAATTTTGCCATCTTGAACTTCACTAAAAAAATGATTTTAATTGGTGGGACAGGTTATACCGGTGAAATTAAAAAAGGAATTTTCTCTGCATTGAACTTTATTCTTCCACATGAGAAAAATGTACTTTCGATGCACTGTTCTGCGAATATTGGAGAAGATGGTGACACAGCTATTTTCTTTGGACTTTCTGGCACAGGTAAAACAACCTTGTCTTCAGACCCGAATCGTCGTTTAATTGGTGACGATGAGCATGGGTGGAGTGAGAATGAAGTCTTCAATTTTGAAGGTGGATGTTACGCTAAAACCATTGATTTAAGTCGTGAAAAAGAACCTCAAATTTTTGATGCTATTCGATTTGGAGCCTTATTAGAGAACATTGGCTTTCAGGAAAATTCTTCTACTCCTGATTATACAGATGGTTCAATTACGGAAAATACACGAGTTTCTTATCCCATTCATCATATTGATCACATTGCCGTTCCATCCATTGGTGGAGCGCCAAAAAATATTTTCTTTTTGACAGCAGATGCATTTGGTGTTTTACCTCCAATTTCTAAATTGACAAAAGAGCAAGCCATGTATCATTTTATGTCTGGTTACACGGCAAAAGTGGCAGGGACAGAAGTAGGAATTACCGAGCCAACAACAACTTTTTCTGCAGGATTCGGTGCCGCATTTTTACCGCTTCACCCCGCAAAATACGCGAAGTTATTGGGTGATAAATTAGAAGGCACAGACATCAATGTTTGGTTGATCAATACAGGTTGGTCAGGTGGATCGTATGGTGTTGGAAGCCGCATGAAGCTTTCATATACTCGAGCGATGATTACCGCAGCTTTAACTGGTAAACTTACTCAGGTTTCCTTTGAGCAAATGCCGATTTTTAATATGGCCTTTCCAACAACATGTGATGGCGTTCCAGCTGAATTATTGAATCCACGTAACACGTGGGCTGATAAAGCCGCATATGATGCTACTGCAGCAAGTTTAGCTGAGAAATTTGTGAAAAACTTTGAGAAGTTCGCTGCTGAAACACATGAGTCAATTCTTGCAGCAGCTCCAACAGTAAGTATCTAAGCCCTTTCCATCAATCAGCAAGAGCTTAGTTTAAGCCCCGACAATCTGTCGGGGCTTTATTTTTTTCGGAGAATTTTGAGGGAAATATGTTAAGGCCGTTTCGATGCAATTTCACCGAAAGAAATACGAACTGATTTACGGACGCTCAACGCTTTATTTTCGGTTTTGTATAATAGCGCACCAATGCATGTTTTAAATCGCTTAGAGCCGCTTAGAAACAAAAAAAGCCCTAACATACCGTCAGGGCTTCACATATCTTTGAAAAAGAATTAACGTTTGTGGAAAGGTTCGTCAGAAACAGTTAATTTCTTTCTACCTTTTTTGCGTCGCGCAGCCAAAACTCTACGACCATTTTTAGTAGCCATACGGCTTCTGAATCCGTGCTTGTTTCTTCTTTTTCTTACCGATGGTTGAAACGTTCTTTTCATGTCGTATCTTAATTATGTAATGAATTTTGGGATTGCAAAGATATTGATTTTTTTAAAATTTCAAATTCTTTCGACAAAATTATTTAAAAAATCTACTTTACCGCACAAAGCGACGTAAATTTGTAAAAAGATTTATTCCATGCTGAGACCCAAAAAAGAGCAAAAAGAAAAAGTAAAAATCAGTAAATCAAGCATTAAGAAAGCGAAAGGTATTTTTATGTACCTGAAACCGTATGCAGGAATTTATTTTATTGGTTGGATATTTTTAGTGCTCAGCACCTCCGCCGGAATGGTTTTTCCCTATTTAATGGGTAAATTATTAGGAGCAGGAGCAGCTCCAACGAATATGTCGGATGCTATCGGAATGATTGATATGTCCAATATTAACAATGTAGCTATTGCCTTATTTGTTCTTTTTGGTTTTCAATCGCTGTTTTCTTTCATTCGTGTTGTTTTGTTCAATAATGTTACGGAAAATGCATTGCGCGATCTGCGAAACGATGCTTTCTCGAAATTGGTGTACATGCCAATGGACTTTTTCAATCGAAATAAGGTTGGTGAATTAACGAGTCGTTTGTCCTCCGACATTGCACAAATCCAAGAAACGTTAAGAACGACCATCGCTGAATTTTTCCGTCAGATTATTATTGTCGTTGGTGGAATTCTGTTTTTGTTTTTTATTTCCTGGAAATTGGCCTTGATCATGTTGGGAACAGTTCCTGTGATGGCGATTATCGCCGTGATTTTCGGACGTTATATTCGTCGTCTCAGCAAAGAAGCACAGGATTACATTGCAGAATCCAATTCAATTGTCGAGGAAGCACTAACAGGTATTGCCAATGTGAAAGCATTTACGAATGAATTTTTTATTTTCAGCAATTATAAAAAATCCACACAGCAAACGCGTGATTTGAATATTCGTAGTGGAATATGGCGTGGATTATTCGTCTCCTTCATTATCTTTTGTTTGTTTGGTGCCATTGTATTTATTGTATGGCGCGGACTTTTAATGACGCAAGGACCTAATCCGGAATTAAATACGGAAGGTTTTTATCAATTTGTGTTGTTTACTATTATGATGGGTGCCTCTGTCGGTTCTCTGCCAGATTTGTATGCAAGTGTTCAGAAAGCGATTGGGGCAACAGAGAATTTAATGGATATTATTCATCAGGAAACGGAGGTTCAAACGAATAAAGGTAAACGAACGGATACACTTAGCGGTGGTGTTCGTTTTCAAGGAGTTCATTTTTCTTATCCGCAACGAAAAGATGTCCAAGTTCTAACGGATGTGTCCTTCGAAGTGAAACAAAATCAAACCTTAGCATTGGTGGGACAAAGTGGATCGGGTAAATCAACGATTTCAAACTTGCTTTTACAATTTTATGCCATTGACCAAGGTGAAATTTCTTTTGATGGAATTCCTGCAAAAGAAATGGAATTAAATGCGCTGAGAGATCAAATGGCCATCGTTCCGCAGGAAGTGATTCTTTTTTCTGGTAGCATTCGTGAGAACATCTTATTTGGCAATCCAAAGGCAACAGAGGAACAAATCATTGAGGCAGCGAAGCAGGCAAATGCGTGGGAATTCATCGATGCGTTTCCAAATAAATTAGAAACGGAAGTAGGGGATAGGGGAATTCAACTATCTGGCGGACAAAAACAACGCATTGCAATTGCACGTGCCATTTTAAAGAATCCAACCATTTTAATATTGGATGAGGCTACATCTGCTTTGGATTCGGAATCAGAACGCTTGGTGCAAGATGCTTTAGATCAGTTGATGAAAGGAAGAACTTCGATCGTGATTGCACATCGCTTATCAACGATCCGTAATGCCGATCAAATTTTAGTGCTACAATCTGGTAAAATCGAAGAGTCAGGAACGCATCAGTCGCTTATGGATCAAAAGGGATTATACGCGGATTACGTGGCCTTACAATCCATGAATCAATAAGGTCTTTGGGAAGGCTAAAAATTATTCAGAGAACAACGATTCAACGAATAGTTTACGGTCGAACAACTGAAGATCTTCCATTTTCTCACCTATTCCGATGTACTTTACAGGTATTTTCATTTGATCGGAAATTCCGATGATGACACCTCCTTTTGCGGTTCCATCTAATTTCGTCACAGCCAAGGCATTGATATCGGTGGCTTGTGCAAATTGTTTGGCTTGTTCGAATGCATTTTGACCTGTTGATCCATCCAGAACTAACAAAATTTCATGCGGTGCTCCTGGAATAATTTTCTCCATCACGCGTTTGATTTTTGTCAATTCCGCCATTAAATTCACTTTGTTATGTAAGCGACCTGCTGTGTCGATGATCACGACATCAGCTCCTTGTGATTTTGCGGATTGTAAGGTGTCGAATGCCACACTGGCTGGATCAGCGCCCATTCCCTGTTGAACGATCGGGACATCGACTCTTTTAGACCAAATAATTAACTGATCGACTGCGGCTGCGCGGAAGGTATCGGCTGCACCCAAGACAACTTTTAATCCAGCTGCTTTAAATTGGTGTGCTAATTTTCCAATGGTTGTCGTTTTCCCAACGCCATTAACCCCAACCACCATGATAACGTATGGATTTCCATCGCTTGGTTTTTCAATTTCTAAATGGCCGTTTTGATTGGAATTATTTTCTTCGAGAAGGGCAATGATTTCCTCACGTAATACGCGATTCAATTCGTCTGTCCCCATGACTTTATCTTTCGAAACACGTGCTTGAATGCGCTCAATAATTTTGAGTGTCGTTTCCACACCCACATCCGACGTGATCAACATTTCTTCGAGGTTGTCTAATACTTCCTCATCGACATGTGATTTCCCAACTAAAACACGTGCAATTTTTGAGAAAAACGATTGTTTCGTCTTTTCAAGTCCTTGATCCAGTGTTTCCTTTTTGGATTTCGAGAAAAAATCAAATAGTCCCATGTTTTAAAGATAAAAAAAAAGCTCCCTGAATGGAAGCTTTTTACAAGGTTTTATATAGATTAGCTCTTAGAGAACCATTCTTTTACTTTATCGTTGTGTACGATTTCTTCTTTGAAAGTGTATCCGTTTGATTTCTCAGACTTCACCATTTTAATCACTTTCGTGTGCTCTTTACCGCCACCTTTCTGTAGGGAAGCTACAACTTTCTTTGCCATGTCCTAATTATTTAATTTCTTTATGAACGGTCATTCTTTTCAAAATCGGATTGTATTTTTTAATCTCCATACGATCCGGTGTGTTTTTACGGTTTTTCGTCGTGATGTAACGTGACGTACCTGCCATACCTGATTCTTTGTGCTCTGTGCACTCTAAAATCACTTGGATGCGGTTACCTTTACTCTTCTTAGCCATTTTCTTCTTTTTTTATCTGTTTCGCAACAGTCTTATTTTAAAAAACCTTTCTGACGTGCTTCTTTGATACAAGCAGAAATTCCTTTCTTATTGATCGTGCGAAGCGCAGAAGTTGAAATTTTTAATGTGATATAAGCCTCTTCTTCTGGAAGAAAAAACTTCTTTGTAACCAAATTTGGGTAAAATCTACGTTTGGTTTTACGATTAGAGTGAGAAACATTGTTCCCAACCATTACTGACTTACCTGTTAATTGACAAACTCTTGACATGTCTTTAAAATTACTTATAAATGTAAAAAAGCGGATGCAAAGATAACAACTTTTTGAAATTCCGCAAACGATTTTCAGATAATTCAAAAAAAAACTTTCTCACATGGAAAATCTTTCAAATCAACTGTGTGAATTTCGTGGATGATAAGACAAAATGGCTTCTCGTAAAAAGCGTTGATCAAGGTGTGTATAGATTTCTGTAGTTGTGATGGATTCGTGTCCAAGCATTTCCTGAATGGCTCTTAAATTTGCTCCTCCTTCAATTAAATGCGTGGCAAAACTATGGCGAAATGTATGGGGCGAAATGTTTTTTTTGAGTCCGATGGTTTCGGCAAGATTTTTAATGATCGTAAAAACCATGACACGTGTCAATTTCGCTCCGCGTCGATTCAAGAATACGATGTTTTCGTTTCCTTTTTGGATGTTTAAATGTACACGAATATGTTGCTGATACGTATCGATTTCTTTTTGAACTTGTGGACTCACCGGTACCAATCGTTCCTTGTTTCCTTTTCCAATGACACGTATAAATCCTTCCTCAAAAAACAAATCAGAAAAACGCAAACCAACAAGTTCGCTCACGCGCAATCCGCAACTGTACAACGTTTCGAGCATCGCTCGGTTGCGGTGTCCTTCGTTTTTACTTAAGTCGATGGCTGCCAAAAGTGCATCGATTTCCTCAATGGTTAAAACTTCAGGAAGTTTTCGTCCTAATTTCGGTTGTTCGAGTAACTCACTGGGATCTGCTTGAACGATGTTTTCTAAGAGCAGAAATCCATAAAATTGTTTGATGCCAGAAATGATCCGAGCTTGACTTCGTGCGCTAAGTCCGAGGTCGAATAAGGTTGCGATAAATTGTTTTAAATCTTCGTAACTTAATTGGTTGGGGGACTTGGAATCAATTGCTGCAAATCCTTTTAATTTGTCAACATCGTTCTGATAGGCAAGAATAGAATTCTCTGCTAATCCTTTTTCGATTTTTAGGTATGAAACAAAATCCTTAATATAGCGTTCCCAATTCGACATCTATGAAAATTCTGATTGTAAACGGTCCAAATTTAAATTTACTCGGTTCCCGTGAAACACAAATATATGGGAATGTTTCGTTTGCAGACTTTTTAGCGGATATGAAATCGAAATACAGTGCTGACATTTCGTATTTTCAGTCCAATGTGGAGGGGGAATTGATCAATGTTCTTCAGGATGCAAAAGTTGACGGCATCATCCTCAATGCAGGTGGATACACGCATACGAGTGTTGCATTGCGCGACTGCATTGCCGCTATTTCCACGCCAGTTGTGGAAGTACATATTTCCAACATTACCGCACGAGAATCCTTCCGCCATGAATCCTTGATTAGTCCAGTATGCGCCGGCTGCATTTTTGGTTTTGGGATGAGAGGCTATGAATTGGCCTTGAGGTATTTTGAGTCATAGACAAAGTTTACTGTTGGATTTTTCTTCTTTCGAAACAGTTGAAACAGCGCTAAGGAGCAATTTTTTCATACGTATTCATTCGTCACTTTCAATAACTACGGTAATTATTTTCAACTTCGAACTTCACTAAATGTTGCCAAGAACAAAATAGGTTTATTTTTGTCTTAGTTAAACAATTGTTTTTCAGATGTTAAAGTATGTGCTGTTCTTGTTGCTCTTGCTTCCCTACGTTATGAGGGCTCAAATAATTGTACCTCATACCTTGTATCAGCAATTTAATGG
>JBJTMU010000047.1:0-5149 GCA_046070685.1 Flavobacteriales bacterium
AATTTGATCTGTGATGAATCGCCCATCGGATCACCAATGAAACGTACGAGATTTTATCAGAATTTTTGCCTCATTCACAAAACCACCAAATGGATCATTGGATTTGAAGCAAACTATGGCTTGCAATCCAATTCATGTTTAATCGACCCGACAAAAACGGCGACGATGTTTAGTTCTCTGTTGGCAACAAAATACCGATTCACACCAAAAAGCGCTTGTTACATGAGAGGAGAACTCTTTCATGACCCAAATGAAATTTTGACTGGACCAGTCATAAACGAGAATCACGCCATTGTGGGCTTGGAAATTGCAGGATGTACGGTCGGAATTGAATACAAACCCATTCCCAATAGCTATGTTCGACTAGAAGCCAGAGCCTTATCCAATTACAATCAACATATTTTCACGTATCAACAAGCTCCTTCAAAAGTTCGAAGCGAAATCAACTTTGGTATCGGTGTTTGGTTTTAACATGTTAATTGAACAAGTCCGCGTATCTTTGCTGAATGAACGCAGATCAAACAAAAATCGCACACGTACTTTCCGCTATAGGATTTGAGAAATTAAATCCGTTACAAGAAGAAACAGTAAACCAAAGTCTTTCCACTAAAAACACCTTGATTCTCTCACAAACTGGATCGGGAAAAACCTTTGCTTTTCTATTGCCTTTATTCCTACAACTGGATCCAGAAGTGAAGCACACGCAAGCACTTGTGTTGGCTCCTTCACGTGAATTGGCTTTGCAGATTGAAGATGTTTGGCGCTCGATGAAAACAAATTTGAAAGTCCTTAGTTGCTATGGTGGACATGCTATTTCTACAGAAAAGAAAAGTTTGTCCGAAGCTCCAACGATATTAATTGGAACACCGGGAAGAATTTGCGACCATATTTCACGAGGTACCATCGATTTATCGAAAGTCAAACAATTTGTGGTCGATGAATACGATAAATGCCTAGAATTTGGATTTGAAGAACAAATCAGCTACATCAATGATCAATTTCGAAAACTAGAAAAAGTTACGCTGGTTTCTGCTACTGAACACAAAGAATTCCCCTCTTATTTATCCTTTGAACATCCGGCGGTGGTGAATCACTTGCATCTCGCGCAAGATCCAGATATTACGTTTTGGAAATATCCTGTGCGAAATCAATCGAAATTCGAGCGTCTTTTCGACTTACTCTGCTCCTTTCAAGGAGAATTAAGCATTGTTTTTTGCAATTTTCGAGAAGCAACAGAAAGTGTTTGTTCCTTCTTACAAGAAAACGGTTATGACGCCTTGGTTTACCATGGTGGAATGGAACAAGATGAACGTGAACGAGCATTGATTAAATTTCGAAATGGTAGTTTTCACACGCTCGTCTGCACCGATCTTGGTTCACGTGGATTAGACATTCCTGAAATTCAACACGTTGTTCACTTTCAATTTCCCCAAAGCGAAGAGGCCTTTATTCACCGAAATGGCCGCACGGCTCGAATGAAAGCAAATGGTTCTTCGTATTTATTCATCAATCCAGATGAACGTACCCCTGATTATGTTCAAATTCCCAAAAATGAATACAGCTTACCAAAGATGACACCAGCTCCTGTTGATAGTCCGTGGGTAACATTGTACTTTAGTGGTGGAAAAAAGGACAAAATCAATAAAATTGATATCGTTGGATTTCTAGGTCAAAAAGGTGGACTAGCCAAAGAAGACATTGGGTTGATTACCGTTCAAGACTTCAGTTCTTATGTAGCTGTTAAACGAAAAAATCTTCGTTCGCTTCTTGACACGATTCAATCTGAAAAAATCAAAGGAAAAAAATTAAAAATCGCAGTTTCTCGCTGATTCAATTATTGAAAATCAATGATTTATTTATAGAGAATATGTACCTTTCGATTCTCAAAATGAAAAATCATGTTTCAAACTAAATTAATCAGCTTTTTGATGTTTTTGGGATTATTTACCCAAACATTCAACGCTCAAACAAATGGAACGCTTACGTTCAATTGTACAACCATTGCTCATACGGGCTATTCCGGAACAAAAAACGTTTTGGCCATTTGGATTCAAACCAATTCAGGTGCTTTTGTCAAAACCTATTACCGATATGCTGGTGGCGGAACAAGTGACCACTTACCTACTTGGGCAGTTAATTCAGGAGGAACATCCGGTAATTGCTTGGCAACAAACTGCAACGTCGTTGGAGCAACAACCGGAGCAACCTTAAATGGTGCCGTAACGAAGTCCATCACTTGGAACGGAGCTGATTTAAGTGGCAATCAAATGCCTGATGGTGTGTACAAAGTGACCATTCAAGAAACTTGGAATCATGGAACTTCGGGAACAGTTACACGTTCGTTTAGTTTTACAAAAGGACCTGCCTCAGACATTCAAACTCCCGCAACTGATGCCAATTTTTCGAACCTTTCTTTACAATGGATTCCAGCCTTACCAGTTGCTAGCTTCACTTACAGTGGTACAAATGCTTGTGTCGGACAAAACTTTCAGTTGACCAGTACTTCAACGGGCGGTGCAACAAGCTATCAATGGACCATCAACGGTGGAACACCTGCCACAAGTACGGATCAAAATCCATTGGTTCAATTTACTATACCTGGTTCTTATCAAGTAAGTTTAATCGCCAGCAATGTGAATGGCGTAAGCGCACCAAGCACACAAACCATCACAGTGAATGACGTTCCTTCCGTCTCAAATGCCAACGGAGGTGTTACTTGTGGATTTGGAAGTGTAAATTTGACGGCTAGTGCTTCGACAGGTACATTAGAATGGTTTACAACACCAACAGGAGGAACAAGTATTGGATCTGGATCTCCCTTTGCTACTCCTTCCATTGGAACAAGCACCAATTACTATGTACAAGCTACAGCTGGAGGATGTTCATCTGCACGCACAAGTTTAACAGCAACGGTCACTCCGGGACCTAGTATCACATCAAGCACAGGCGCAACGAATTGTGGACCTGGAACTTTCGATTTGACTGCAAATGCTTCTGCCGGAACCATTTCTTGGTATACAAGTCCGACGGGCGGAACAGCCATCGCAACAGGAACCAGTTACAATACAGGAAACATTTCTACGACCAGTACATATTACGTAGAAACAAATGATAATGGTTGTCTTTCTCCACGAACGGCCATCACCGCAACGATTCTTCCTGTTCCTGTGATGACGAATCCAGGATCTCACACTGCATGCGTTGGACAACTTTCGTCTGTGATTAATTTTTCAGGAACGAGCGGAACGATTTATTCATGGTCAAATGACAATACAAACATTGGATTGGCAGCGTCTGGAAATGGAACCATTTCTCCATTCACCACTACAGCAGTTGGCACCGCAACGATTACAGTAACACCAACAATAGGAACCTGTTCAGGAACTCCTCAAACGTTTAGTTTAACGGTGAATGCATTACCACAAGTTGCTCTCCTTCCTTTCGATACTATCTGTGTTTCCACACCCAGCTTTACATTAACTGGAGGTACACCAGCTGGAGGAAGCTATTCTGGTTTAGGTGTTAATTCGACGAATGGAACATTTAGTCCTTCTGCCATGGGAATTGGTGTATTCACGATTCATTACACAGCGAGTGTGAATGGGTGTACGAATGAAACAAGTTCCAACATTGTGGTCGTTTCGTGTGCCGGAATCTCGAATATTAGCGACGATGCATTTTTACTGTATCCAAATCCATCCAACGGAATGATCACCATAACAGGGGAAAACATGAGTCAAATTGAACGCGTACTCGTTTATGATTTATCTGGGAAGAAAGTTGCTCAAGTGGAATTCAATCAAAAAAATCAGTTGGATTTTAGCGAACTTCCGAATGGACAATACCAAGTTAAATTAGTGGGTAAACAGTTTGAAAAAGTGCTATCACTTCAACTAAAAAAATAAGCAAAAGCCACTTTCGAGTGGCTTTTTTTATAGCTTAATTTTTTTCTTTGGTCGAGCCATTATTTTGTGCTGTAAATAATTTGATAATAAAGCAGAACCTGTTCCCACAATTGCACCCGCGAGTACATCACTTGGATAATGAACACCTAAATGCATACGGGAATATCCTGCAGCACTTGCGTACAAATAAGCAGGCGCAACCACATACCATTTAGGAAATGCCAAACTGAGCGAAGTTGCTAAGGCGAAAGCACTAGATGTATGTCCCGAAGGAAAGGAATAGGATCCAGCATCTGTTTGTTTATCAATGAACGGATAAGTGACAAATGGCCGATCACGTTTGACCGTCGTTTTGAGAGCCGTAGTGATGAATGCATTTACACAAACAGATTCGACCATCATCAATCCCTTGCTTTTTAAGCTACTGTCCTTTTGAATTAAACCCAATCCAAGAACAACAATGGGGGTTCCAATGCTCATCGGACTGACACTATTTGTGATGCATTTAAAACTTGGGTCAAGTGATTTATTCCGATTGACATTGATTTCTTTTAATAAGTCGATGTCCCAATTTTGGGCGTGAATTCCTTTGGGAATAGTAAATAACAGTAAAAATAAAAGTATGAAAGGGTTGTTTTGACTCATCTGACTATTGAACATAGGTAAAATTAAACAAATTCATTTTCGCTCGATTTATTTTCTTCGTTCTTTTGCTTGAAACCAACGATTTAAAAGGGATTCCGGACTCCAGTCTAGAATATTTATTCGATTCGAATGAATGTTACTTATCGTTTTCGATTTAATTCTTTGTTATTTTGGCTTGACCCCAAAGAATCGAAAAGGGAAGTCCTACTTCGGTCTAAACAACAATGACCTTTTTTTTGAAAGGGTTATTAATCGAAGCAAATTGTTCATTAGAAACCAATGAATTTTACTTATGATTTTCGATGAATATTCTTCGTTCTTTTGGCTTGACCCCAAAGAACCAAAAAGTCAAGCCTGTAAAAACAATTTGCTAAAACTATGGAACATTTCAGTCATTTACCCAAACTCGCAAACGCAGTGAGCTGTCGCCCTTGCAGGTCGACAGACTGCTGTGCTCAGACATGGGTGCATTTCCCTACATTTATCCTTGTTTTAGGGAAATGATTTTTAAAGGGCGATTGCTTTTTACTTTGAAATGAAAGATTCACTTCGGTCTAAATTGTTTATTTGATTCGAATGAATGTTACTTATGATTTTCG
>JBJTMU010000048.1:0-11094 GCA_046070685.1 Flavobacteriales bacterium
GGACACGAATGGCTGTGTTGATACAGTGACGCATGTGTTCTGGCTCAATGAGATGTTGAACGTATATGTACCAAATGCGATCACGATCAATAGTGATGGCTTGAATGAATTATTCTTACCAATCTTCTCAAATGTGGATGCGGTGAAGAGCTATGATTTATGGATCTACAACCGCTGGGGCCAATTGGTATGGGAAACAGATCAAATCGCCGAAGGGTGGAATGGAAGATACAAAGACAACAAGGATGTACAACTCGGTGTCTACACCTGGAAGATCAGGTATGTAGATAATTTAGGGGTGGCAAAAACAATCGTAGGGCATGTTACAATACTTAGATAGATATATAAAACAACGAATAATTTCCCTGATATTTTTAATATCGGGGATTTTTGCTGTTAAAACGGTAACGTTTGCACAATGTTTACCAGAGTCATTAACGACAAATTTTACAATTAACGAAAATTGCCCTAAAGACATTATCGTCAATGGTTTAATTGAAAACACCATAGTTTGGACAACAGTTTCGCCCGGTCAACCTGGTGATTATGATGGTCAATTAAGTTGTACAAGTGCCTGTTCAGCGACAAATTTATCAGCGCCAACTGGGATATCACAACTAGTTGTTCAAGTTTCTGGAACAAGTTGTACTACAGGAAACCCTTGGTCCGGTTTAGTTACAGTAACAATTAATCCAGAAATTCAAATTGCATTTGCAAATCCTGTAACATATATTTGCTCGGGCTCAACTTCAACTTCCTTGAATGCAACTGTGACTGGAGGAACACCAAATTTAACATATACTTGGATAGGTAATGGTATAATATCCGGACAGGGAACCCCCTCAATTATCGTTAATGCTGCCGGCACCTATACATTAGAAGTATCAGATCAAACGGGATGTCCACCGGCAAGTAGAGATGGAGAGGTTCAACTTCAAGTATTACAACCATCAGCGAATGCCGGAATAAATCAGACTATTTGTCAAGCGAACCAAAGTTCTTTGGTTTCATTGAACGGCGCAATTCAAAATTCTAATGCTGCTTTTTGGTCAGGTGGACAAGGATCATATAATCCATCTAATCAGGATTTACAAACAGTTTACGTCCCCAGTTTAACTGAGATTCAAAATGGGCATGTGGATTTAATTTTACAAACTGCACAAAATGGGAATTGTCCAGAGGCTTTTGATACCATTAGAGTTTATTTTTCAAGTCCAATTCTAAATCAAGCACTTGTAACCAATCCTAATTGTAATCAAGCAAATGGAAGTATTAATCAGACGATATCAGGCGGAAATAATCCGTATTTATTTAGTTGGTCAAATGGGCAAACAACGGAGGACTTAGTTGGAATGTCTTCTGGACAATATAATGTTCAAGTCACTGATTCGGTTGGTTGTACGACACCATTTTCTTACACATTGACTACGGTGGCAATGTTACAATCTAATGGTGCGATTAGTCATGTGTCTTGTAACGGACAGGCAACTGGAGCAATTAATTTAACGGTAATTGGAGGGACTATTCCTTATCAATTTTCGTGGAGTAATGGAAGTAGTTCAGAGGATTTAACAAATCTAAGTGCAGGAACTTATTCCGTAAATATCACAGATGCAAATGGTTGCAACATATCGAATTCGTTTGTGATTTCACAAGCAGTTGCGATGCAATTAAGTCAAATCCATCAAAATGTATTGTGTTTTGGACAATCAACAGGGGTAATTGATGTAACAGTTTCCGGTGGAGTTTCACCTTATCAATATTCTTGGAATAATGGTAGTACAACGCAAGATATTCAGAATTTATTGGCTGGTAATTATTCATTAATCGTAACGGATGCAAATAATTGTACAAACAATATTCAATGTACGATATCTCAACCTGTTGGTGCTTTAACATTAACAACTAGCCAACAGAACATCAATTGTACTCATGCAACTGGAAGTATCGATTTGACAGTAAACGGTGGAACTTCAAATTATACTTATCTATGGAACAATGGTACTACCACAGAGGATATAACTAACCTAGCAGCAGGATCATATGCGGTCTCAATTACCGACGCCAATGGTTGCCAAGCGAACACATCGGTAAATATCTCCCAAACTATTAGCGCATTTCAATTAACAGAGACCCACCAAAATGTGTGGTGTCATGGACAAGGAACTGGATCAATCAATATTGAAACAACAGGTGGCTCTCTTCCTATAACTTATTTGTGGTCGAATGGTGCAACCACACAAGATCTATTCAATTTAATTGCAGGAAATTATAGTTTAAATGCAACGGATGCTAATGGTTGTACAACTTCGATTCAAGTAAGTATTACAGAGCCATCCTTATCTCTATCAAGTTCAATTACAGGAGTAAATATTGATTGTACACATCCAACAGGAGGAGTGTTACTTACTATAAATGGGGGTGTTTCACCTTACGCTTATTCTTGGTCGAATGGAATGACTTCTCAAAATCTTGTCAATCTAATTGCAGGCACATATACAGTTACAATTACTGACGCTAATGGATGTTCAGTATCTAATTCTGTAACGATTCAAAATAATGCGAGTAATCTAAGTCTGACTGAGAATCATGTGAATGTCAATTGTTTTGGGCAAAATAATGGTTCGATTGATGTAACGATTTCTGGTGGTATTAATCCTTATTCGTACTCATGGAGTAATGCTGCAACAACACAGGATTTAACTTCGTTAATTGCAGGAACTTACTCTCTAGTAACTACTGATGGAAATGGATGTACAGCAAATTTATCAGTCATCGTTTCGCAACCTCCGATGTTAACTGTCACAAATTCAGCAAGTAATATTACTTGTGCAGGTCTTACAAATGGTTCGATAAACACCTTCGTTCAAGGTGGATCACCCAATTATTCTTTTGCTTGGTCAAATTCTTCAAGCACACAAAATCTAAGTAATTTATCAGTAGGTAATTATAGTTTAGTTGTGACCGATTCACATGGATGTACAGCCTCCACACAAAGTGTCATTACCCAACCTAACCCATTAAGTTTCACTAGTAATATTCAAAATTTAGATTGTGAATTTACAACAGGTGCAATTAACTTAAATATTTCTGGAGGGACTACTCCTTATTCAACACAATGGTCCAATGGCTCTACAGCTCAAAATATTTCTGGTTTAACGCCTGGAAATTATACTTCTGTAGTGACAGATTCGAACGGATGTTTTCTTTCTCAATCATTTGATGTTATTCAAATGCCTGGAAGTATTCAAATTACAGAAGTACATTCAAATGTATCATGTTTTGGAATGAACAACGGATGGATCGATATAACCATTTCAGGGGGAGCAGATCCTTATTTAATTAACTGGTCAAATGGTGGTCCAACAGAAGATCTTATGGATTTAACTGCTGGCAATTATACCGTTACAGTTTTAGACCAACAAAACTGTCAAGCTGAATTAACGTTGATAATTACTGAACCTAATCCGCTAATGGCGAGTACTACGGTTACGAATGCTTTTTGCGTAGGTGGAAACTCTTTCGTGGATCTTACGGTTTCAGGAGGTATTCCTGGTTATGGTTATACATGGAATAATGGAACAACAACACAAGATTTAACTAATCCTACTTGGGGAAGTTATTCAGTTGTGATTACTGATGCGAATGGTTGTACAACAAATGCTTCGGTAAATGTTTTACAGCCTTCACCGGCATTAATTTTGACAGAAACACATTCAAATGTAAATTGTACCCACCCAACTGGTAGTATTGATTTAACGGTTACTGGTGGCAGTTCCCCATTTAATTATAGTTGGTCGAATGGACAAACAATAGAAGACATTTCAGGCTTAAATCCAGGAACATATTCCATAACAGTTACAGATATCAATGGATGTACTTCAACAATGTCAATTGTGATAAATCAGGAGCCAAATATATTTCAACTTACAGAAACACATACGAATGTTTCTTGCGTGGGTCAAAGTGATGGAGCGATCGATGTAACTCAATTAGGTGGAGTTTCGCCAATCAGTTATTCTTGGAGTAACAATGCATCTACTCAAGATATATCCAATTTAGGCATAGGAACTTATGTGCTGACGGCTATCGATGGGAACGGTTGTACAAATTCATTACAAATCAGTATTACACAGATTCCTAGCATGCTTGCTTCATTTGTTGTGACAGATGTACTTTGTCACGGTCAGTCAAATGGATCAATTGATTTATCTGTTTCCGGTGGAACGCCAACTTATAGTTACAATTGGAACAACGGTGCTAGTAACCAAGATTTACAAAACATAAGTGCCGGAATATATACAGTGAACATAATGGATTCACATGGTTGTATGATTTCAGCGCAAACCACCGTAAACGACCCTTCAATTATTTCCCTTTCCGAAACGCATTTGGATATTGATTGTACCCATCCATTGGGAAGTATTGATTTAACCGTCACAGGAGGTGTTTCACCATACATTTATTCTTGGTCCAATAATGCGACAACTCAAGACATTTCTAATTTAAATGTGGGCACTTATCAAGTTATTGTTACTGATTTTAATGAATGTTCATCAACTCTAAGTATTTCAATCTCTCAGGCATCTACATTATTACAACTAAGTGAAACGCATACAGATGTGATTTGTAATGGTGCGTTTAATGGTTCAATTGATGTTAGTGTTATTTCGGGAACACCTACAATTACATACAATTGGTCAAATGGGCTAACAACACAAGATTTGAATAACATTCAAGCGGGGAGTTATACGATCATTGGCACGGATGCATTGGGGTGTAAAGACACCTTAAATGTGACAATTAATCAACCAAATCCATTGGTTGCCAATACAAATGCAACCAATGTTAGTTGTTACGGACTACAAGATGGCGCAATTAATTTAACAGCGAATGGTGGAACACCGGCATATTCATATTTATGGAGTAATGGAGCCACAACTCAAAATATCAACGGTTTGTTACCAGGAACATACTCGGTTACGATTACTGATGATCATAATTGTGTTACCATTGCCCAAGAGACAATAACTCAACCACTACAACCATTATCTTCCACAGAAGTTCATGTTAATATTGATTGTACTCATCCAACGGGGAGTGTTGATTTGACGGTAATTGGCGGTACAAGCCCTTATATTTATAGTTGGTCAAACAATGCTACTTCGCAAGATCTCGTAAATCTAACGGCGGGAACTTACACCGTAAATATTTTAGATGCCAATGGTTGTAGTTCATCTAATACCATAGTTATTTCGCAAACATTAAGCAATCTAATTTTAACTGAAAGTCATGTTACTCCACTTTGTAATGGCCAATCAAATGGATCCATTAACATAACAACAACTGGAGGAACTAGCCCAATTTCATACCTTTGGAATAATGGTGCAACAACAGAAGATTTAATGAATATTTCATCCGGAAATTATTCTTTAACTGCTACCGATGCGATGGGTTGTACAGCAAATATCAGTGTTCTTGTCTCACAACCAGCTGTGTTAAGTGCTAATTCTGTACCTACCAATGTAACTTGTTTTGGATTGGCAAATGGAAGTATTAACCTCAGTGTTTCAGGTGGGACTTTACCTTATTTTTATTCATGGAGTAATACCGCCACTTCAGAGGATATTTCCAACTTGACGCCTGGAAATTACTCTGTAACTATCACCGATGTAAATAATTGTACTACTACCTCTAGTGCTTCCATTTCGCAACCAACAGCAGCATTAAGCTCCACGGAAACACATGTGAATATTGATTGTACACACCCTACTGGGAGTATTGATTTAACAGTTGTCGGAGGAACTTCGCCTTATCAATATAGCTGGTCAAATGGTGCTACAACTCAGGACATTTCAGGTATAATTGCCGGAACATATACAGTTACAATTACGGATGTGAAGCTTTGTACAACATCAAATATTATAACAATCACAACTGATCCAAATGCATTGACACTTAGTGAAACACATACTAATATAAGTTGCAATGGGCAAACAACAGGAAGTATTGATTTAACAGTAACAGGAGGAACCCCTAATTATAACTACACATGGTCCAATGGTTTTACCACACAAGATTTATCAAATTTAAATGTTGGCACTTATAGTGTAAGTGTTTCAGATGCAGCTGGTTGTACAAGTTCTATGTCAATTGTAGTTACTAGTCCTCCTGTATTAGAATTGGACGCCATATCGTCAAATTTGACATGTTATAACAATAGTACCGGAATCATTGATTTAATTGTCAATGGTGGGCAAGCACCGCATACTTATGCGTGGTCAAATAGTGCAACAACACAAGACTTATCTGGTTTATCTGCCGGAACCTACTCCGTTGTAGTAACAGACGCTGGCAATTGTACAGAAAGTTATACAGTGACGCTTACACAGCCGAATCTCTTAACTTCATCTGAAGTTCATACCAATGTGAATTGTAATGGACAAGCAAATGGATTTGTAAATCTATCGGTAACAGGCGGAACGCAAGTTTATCATTTTACATGGTCCAATGGCGCCACTACAGAGGATATTAATGGTGTTGTTGCTGGAATATATACAGTGAATATTGTTGACTCGCTTGGCTGTACGACAAATAATACGATCAGTATTACACAACCTGTTGTCCTTTCTGCGACTTTGGCAAAGGTAAATGTGAATTGTTTTGGTAATAATACCGGAAGTATCAATTTAACCGTAACAGGCGGAACAGCTCCTTACATTTTCAATTGGTCCAATGGTGCAACAACAGAGGATCTTTCAAATCTCATTGCTGGAACTTACAACGTTTCCATTACGGATGCACATGGCTGTACAACAACAGGAACAGCGACGATTACCCAAAACACAGCACTACAAATTGGTGGGGTGGTAACCAATGTCACTTGTAATGGACTATTAAACGGTGCAATAAATATTACACCTACAGGTGGTGTTCCTACTTATGTATTCAACTGGTCAAATGGAGCAACAACGGAAGATTTAAGTAACAAAGGAGCCGGCACCTATTCAATTACCATAACAGATCAATTAGGTTGTACTAAAAATACGGTTTATACGATTACGCAACCTCAGCCAATCGTTCTGACTCAAACACATGTGAATATATTATGTTCAGGTGGAACAGGAAGTATCGATTTGACTGTAAATGGCGGAACTAGTCCTTACACATATGCATGGTCCAATTCAGGAACTACGCAAGATATTGGGAACTTATCGGCCGGAACATATTCTGTTTTAGTAACGGATGTAAATGGCTGTTCAAGTAGTTTAAACGGAATTGTTATCTCTTCGGGTCCAACAGCGATTAATGTCAATTCACAAATTACAAATGTTAATTGTTTTGGTCAAAGTACTGGGATGATTGACCTCACGGTTACAGGTGGTATTTCTCCTTATTCATATGGTTGGTCTAATGGTGCTACAACACAAGATCCAACTAATCTATCCGCTGGAACATATAACCTCATCTTAACGGATGCGAATGGATGTGTTTATAACAATTCTTATGTTGTCAATCAACCGGCTTCCGCACTAACAATTACTGAAACGCACAACGATATTCTATGTGCTGGAACAGCCACCGGACTTATTAATATTACCGTTTCTGGCGGAACAAGTCCATATAGTTATGTATGGAGTAACGGAGCAACAACTGAAGATGCAAATAATATTCCTGCAGGAACATATACGGTTACTGTAACAGATGGTAATGGCTGTTTATCTACAGGAAATATTTCATTATCTGAATTATATGCTCCATTAACCTTAACTGAAACACATATAAATGTGCTCTGTTATGGTAATTCAACTGGATATATCAACCTTTCAGTTTCTGGTGGCGCACCTGCATATTCTTATAGTTGGTCTAATGGATCATCTTTACAAGATGTCGGTGGATTGGCCATCGGAACTTACTCAGTAAGTGTAACCGATTACAATGGTTGTAATGCTACACTGTCCGTGAATATTTCACAACCAGCAAGTGCATTAACACTTTCGGAAAGTCATGTGAACTTAATTTGTGTGAATGATAGTACCGGTTCAATAAACTTGACTCCTACTGGCGGAACAGCCCCTTATGTTTATTCTTGGAGTAATGGTCAAACCTCTGAAGATATTTCAAATCTGCCATTCGGAAATTATAACGTTTTGGTAACAGATTTTAATAATTGTACTGCTAACTTGATGATTTCCATTGCAAATCCAGTAAATGGAATTGTTCTTTCTGGTAATGTGACCAACGTTAATTGTTTTGGTGGTGCAACCGGAGCAATTGATGTGAGTATTTCTGGTGGAACGCCAACATTCTCTTATTCATGGTCGAATAATGCGCAAGGTCAAGATTTAGTGAATTTATTCCCGGGAACTTATACCGTGACCGTCATGGATGCCATTGGTTGTGATTTATCTCAAACATATACGATCACTCAGCCTCTTGCGCCATTGAGTTTTGTTCCAAATGTCATTCCTGTTTACTGTTTTGGAGAAAATACGGGTGCTGTTACGCTTGATGTGAACGGAGGTACACCTGGCTATTCGTATAGCTGGAGTAACACGGCTACAACGGAAGATTTATATAACTTATCGGCAGGATCTTATTCAGTGACAATCACTGATGCGAACGGTTGTACAGCAAGTTATGTTGGAGTAGTGAATCAACCTTCTGCTCCGATTATGCTCAATCTCACGAGCACCTCATCGTTATGCTACGGCGGCACAAGTGGCGGGGTTAATTTGAGTGTTTCAGGTGGAGTGCCTGGTTACACCTATAGTTGGAGCAATGGCTCTACGACAGAAGATTTGGTGAATGTCGGAGCAGGTACTTATACGGTGACTGTACAGGATCAGAATGGCTGTTTAATGAGTGGATCAATCGCCGTAGGCCAGCCACAGAGTGCGATGACATTGAGTCAAACAACGACGCATGTGAGTTGTTATGGCGGAAGTAACGGCTACATTAATTTAAGCGCCGTAGGCGGTACCCCTGGCTATAATTACGCATGGAACAATGGAGCAACAACGGAGGATTTGAGTTCAATATCATCCGGATCTTACAGTGTCGTGGTAACGGATGCCAATGGCTGTAGCTCGAACTTAAGCGTATTGGTGAACCAACCAAGTTCATTAGTGAGTGTAAATGGAACGGTCAATAATGTCTTATGTTATGGCGGTACGACAGGAAGTATAACTAGCAACGGACAAGGCGGTACGAGTCCGTATAGTTATGCATGGAGCAACGGCGAGACGACGAGCCAAATCAGTGGATTAAGTGCGGGCGTTTACACGGTGACGGTGAGTGATGCCAATGGCTGTAACACCACACAAAGTTGGAGTGTTACCCAACCAAGTGCACTGAGCTTACAAAGTACCAATACGAACATTCTCTGCTACGGACAATCTTCAGGAAGTATCACAAGTCAAGCAAGTGGAGGGGTAACTCCTTATAGCTACACATGGACGAACGGAATGACCGGTTCCAGTATATTGAACATCCCAGCAGGGCCATATTTTGTGACTGTGTTAGATGGGAATGGCTGTAGCGCCACGTTCTCCGATACCGTTTACCAACCAAGTACAGCCTTGACACTGAGCACCAACATCGTGAACAACAACTGTTTTGGAGCAGCGACAGGATCAATAGACAATACCGTGAGCGGTGGAACAAGTCCATACCAATATCAATGGAATACCTCCGCAACAACCCAAGATTTAAGTAACCTATTGGCAGGGACGTATGTAATTACCATCATGGATGCCAATGGCTGTTTACTCAACAATAGCTTACAAGTAACCCAACCACCAATCAGTATTGTAGCAAGCATGAGCCATGTGAATGTGAGTTGCTTAGGCGGAGGCAATGGCTCGATTAACCTAACAGCGACAGGTACCGGCGCACCATTTAGTTATTCATGGAACAATGGCTCCACGACAGAAGATATCAGTGGCTTAGTACCCGGCGTATATACCGTGACCATTACCGACAATAGTGGTTGTACGACGAATTTATCTACCAACATCACCCAACCATCGACCAGTTTAAGTGTCCAATCCTTGGTAAGCAATGTATTGTGTACAGGGAACAACACCGGTTCTATCGATTTGACAGTGAATGGTGGCACGACTCCATATTTCTATAATTGGAGCAATGGTATTGGCACACAAGACTTGAGCAATGTACTTGCTGGAACCTATTCTGTGATTGTTACGGATAATAACAACTGTCAAGTATTTGATACCTTAACAATTACAGAGCCTGCAAATATTTTAAGCGGTACATTCACACAAACAAATGTCGTTTGTTTTGGTCAAGCTACCGGTTCGATAGATTTGACGGTAACGGGTGGTACACCTGGTTATTTGTATTCTTGGAATAACTTTGCTCTTTCGCAAGATCTAGTCTCTATTCCAGCTGGATTTTATTCAGTTGTAGTCACTGATGGAAATGGATGTACTTTTAATACATCTGCTATCATAACGGAGCCATCACAAGGCGTGCAAATTTCCCCAGCCATTACAAATGTTGACTGTTATGGAAATAATACCGGTGCCATTAATATTTCTGTTACCGGTGGAGCTGTGCCATATACTTTCTTGTGGAGTAATGCTGCGACGACAGAAGATATCAGTGCGTTAATAGCTGGAACATACATCCTACAAACGACCGACGCAAACGGCTGCTTCAGTCAAACCAGTTATCAAGTACTGCAATCCAGTCAACCACTTTCTTTAAGCAGTGTAATGACTCCTGAGGGATGTTATGGAGGCAGTAACGGCGGATTAAACCTCAGTGTAGTTGGAGGTACAGGACCATTCACCTATGCATGGACTAGCCCAACGGGATACACGGCAACAACCGAGGATATTCAGAATGTGATAGCAGGTATTTATACTGTTACCGTTACGGACAACAATGGCTGTAGTGGACAATTAAGTGATACAGTTAGTGAACCGGCGTCGTATAGTTTAAGCCATGTATTGACGAACGTGGATTGTTTTGGCAATAGTACAGGAGCGGTGAATATTACGGTCATAGGCGGAACACCGGGGTATTTATACAATTGGAGTAATGGATCAACAACAGAGGATTTAGGCG
>JBJTMU010000049.1:0-3550 GCA_046070685.1 Flavobacteriales bacterium
GGATCGACTTTTGTTCGATTACGGAATCAAAGTACATGAAAACTACATGATGGATGTTCAGTGTGCTCCGAAAATTGTTCCATTTGCTGAGTCAACGTTTATTCCTTGGTTTTTCCATGTGATGGCGACTCCTTCTAAACATCCCATCACACGAAATGTGGATCCCATTTTATTGAAATATTGTAACGAGATAAGTTTCGTTGACCTTCCAAAAATTCGTCAAACAACGCTTTTAACTTCTTCTCCGAATTCTGTTCCATCAGGACTTCAACCTTTTGTCAATTTGGGACTTCCTCTGAACTATGGAAAATCACCTAAATTGGTTGATAATCCAGAAGATCCGATTAATAAATTATGTTTAGGCGGAATGGTGGAAGGATACTTCAATTCCCATTATAACAATCGACTTCCCCCGGAATTTGTAAAAAACCTCCCGAAGAAATACGCTTTTCAAGCTAAAAGTCAAAAAGAAGGAAAAGTACTGGTGATTGGAAATGGAACATTCTTCGCCAATACGTATGATTCCATGCCTAATCCCAAAGGAACGAACTTCTTGTATCGACCAAATGGATTTAATGAGCTAAAAATGGATTTCGATTTATACCAACGTCGCATTTCTCTTTATTATGGAAATCAAGAATTTTTTCAAAACATCGTGGATTACATGATGGGGGACAATTCTGTTTTGGATATTCGTAGTCGTCAAATTGACATCAAGGAAATTGATAAAGAAAAAGTCACCAAATATGCTGGTTTTTATAAAACGATGAATATGTTGTTGCCATTAGGCATTATTATTCTTTTAAGTATATTGATGAATTACATTCGTACGCGCCGCTACGCTAGAAAATAAACATTCATGAAAAAAATTATTATCCTTATTTCCTTGCTTTTAACCCTCATTGTATTGGGTTGGATTGCATTCTCCTTATCGAACAAAGATGGTGTAACGGATTCTGAGTACATTGAATTTGCCGTGAAGGACACGAACTCAGTGACAAAAATCATCATTTCAGATGCATTCTCGAATAAATTCACGTTGGTGAGAAATGGGAATGATTGGACAGACGAAAACGGTGGATGTATTTTGCAATCAAGTGCACATTACATTTTAGAAGCATTGGGAAACATTTCATTAAAGGGGTATTTATCGGAAAAAAGCCACAAACAATTTATCAAACTGATGTCTGCAAGTCATACAAAGGTTGAAATTTTTCAAGATGGCGAATGGACAAAAACATGGTATATTGGACCTTCTTCCCAAGACCACAATGGTCAAATTATGATGTTGGAAACTGCTGAAGATGGCAAAAGTGCAAATCCTGTGATGATGCAAATCAAAGGCATGAGCGGAATTATAGAACCACGATTTTTTGCAGATCCAAGAAAATGGGCTTGTACCAAAATCTTTGAGTTAGAAATGGAGCAAATTGCAAGTGTTGATGTAAAATACGCAAAAGAAGGGTTCCGAAACTTTCACTTAGACGCGAAAGGTAATCGCTATTCCTTGACACAAAACGGACAAAAAGTACCAGAATTGGATACGATGAATATCTATCGCTATTTACAAGGATATAAGAAAATTCATTTTGAATTAGCTAATTATGAATTGTCCAAAAAACAATGTGATAGTTTAAAACGAACGACTCCTTTTTGTGTGTTGACCGTCAAAGAAAAACAAGGCAAAACTACCAAATTACGCATGTTTAAAATCACCAGCAAAGAACCTCAGCGAAATGAATTTGGGGAGATGGAAAACATGGACATGAATAAGTTTTGGTGTCAGTTACCAAGTGGCGAATTGGTGAAATGTCAGTATTTTGTGTTTAACCCATTGATTATGGGGCATGTATTCTTCCCGGGAATGGAAGCTAAATTCCCTCAAGAATTTAAATTAGCCAATTAGTCGATTCATGAAATCGCTTCTAAAATTATGCCTCATTCCCTTCCTTTTTTTGGGGCTTGATGTGTATTTTCGCAGTGATCTTCTAAGTCTGTACAGTCGAAATCAACTGAATTTTTACGGCTTTTCCATGCTTGTTTCGCTTGGATTTTTCATCCTGTTGAGTTTGGTGTTGAAATACGTGGAAGAAAAAAAGATCCTGTTCTTCAGTATCAGTGTACTCGTGCTCATTCCGTTGTTCTTTTCATATATTGGGTCCTATGCATTTTTCTCATTAAATGGCATTTTCCCCAATTATTACACCCTACTCTACTTCAAAACAGAACCCAAAAGTGCGATGATGATCATTCGTGATGTCAGTGGATGGAAGGAAATCGCATTTTTTATCTTTGGGTCCTTGATCATGCTGTTATTCATGCGTTGGTTTATTCGTCAACATGTGATAAAAATAAGCGGTAAAAAATTAGTAATTTTTGCCTTGATACAATTGACATTGTTTGAGGTATTGATCTATCATCACCAACGATTTGATCAATGCGCAGTAGTGGATGCGAATTTTGCTGCTTGCGTGCAACGAAATGCCTTTAGCTGGGATGAGCACCTTCATTTCAAAGGAAAAGGTCTTTCAGCACATATACCTGCCCATTTACCGAAAGTCAAGTCCAAAAAACCAATAAATGTCTTGGTGGTCGTATTCGAAAGTTTACGTCAACGAAGTCTTCAATTATATGGACACCATCGTGAAACAACACCCAATTTGGTGGCTTTTGCAAAAGCTCATCCAAGTGCTTTTTATCCGTTTGATCAAGCGGTCAGTATTGCCTCCACAACCATGTTAGCCGTCCCGGCCATTATGACGGGAATCGGTCCATATCAGGATTCAAGTTTACTTTATTCTCAACCGATGATATTTGAAATGGGACAACAATTGAATCACCGAACGTTCTTTCTGTCCTCCCATACCTTGCAATGGTATCGCTTCGATACATTTTATAAAAATTGCCGAATAGATTATCTATGGAACAAAGATGTTTCTGGAATTCCTTACTACAACGACCTCGGAATCAAAGATGAAATCACCATTGAAGCTGCAAAAAAGTGTCTATTTCAAGGCAAACATCCATTTTTTGGGGTGATTCAATTAAACACCACACATTTCCCTTTTCATGTTCCAAAGGCCTATGAAAAATGGAACGACCAATTTAGTGCAAGTTACGATAATGCCGTTCGTTACCAAGACGTGCTAGTTGGACGACTACTCGAACACTTAAAAGAAAATAAACTACTAGAGAATACGGCCATATTTTTTGTGAGTGATCATGGCGAATCATTAATGGAACATCGAAACATTGGTCATGCTGAAACAAATTACACGGAGACTATTCGAATTCCACTCTTTGCTTATATTCCACCAAAGTTTCTCTCGAATCAACAAAAGAAAAGTCTGCACCAGAACAAAAAACTGCTTTGTTCAAACATCGATATTGCTCCGACAATTCTTGAATTATTGCAACTAGACCAAGATCCATCATGGATGAATTGGAAGAAAAACTACACTGGGTATAGCTTATTAGCGGCATTGCCAAAAAATCGAAAAGTCATTTCCTTGAATAATAATCAAATTACGAATTTCAATACCGGATTATC
>JBJTMU010000050.1:0-22951 GCA_046070685.1 Flavobacteriales bacterium
CTTGCCAGTGAGCATCCCGAAAAGGCAGAAAAATTCATCGAGCTTTTTAGTGATCTCGTTTTAGCAAAAATCTATGAAGACGTTTCATTTTTGATCCATTACAGTTCAAATATGATTTCATTTTTCGATGTTAGAAATGACCCGATGCAAGCCTATCACGTAAAATATGCAGGTGAGCAAAAGCTAGATGTAACATACCAACTGAATGATCTTTTAACACATTATTTCGATGATTTAGCTTTTTTCAAAGCAGCAAAAATCAAAAGTAAAGAGAAGGCAGATGAAGTACATGAACTCATCGAGAAAGGCTGTGAACTGAGTGACGAAAAGACCTTTCAACAATTCAAGCAATTGTTTGATGGGAAATAAAAATTCAAGTGAAGGCATCTTTTTTTGCTTTTCTCCGTTTATAAACATAAATTTGACTCATAATTGCCTAATCTATTGTTGACTATGAAAGCACTAAAGTTCGCTATAATTGGATTCACATTCGTTTCATTATTCAGTTCTTGTATTGAACACGAAGTTATTCCACCACCAACAAACAAAGTAGATTTGAACGCAAGTTTAGTTGGGTATGTGAATGGTACACAGTTTGAATTAACTCAAAATGTGAATGGTTACAAGTCATCAACTTGGGATACTGCAGTTGTTCTTGCGTCTCCAGCACTGTCAAAAGTCATCTATACTTCAACAATTTATTCTGCTCAGAATTCTCAATCATTGTCCTTAATGTTTGGAACACTTGACTATGATGCTTCTGCAAACACAGAACCAACATTAGCGATGTTCAACGATTGGCACATGACCAATTCTGGGACACCAATTCTATTTAAAGACAAAGCAACAATGGTTGCGCAAAGTGTTGATGGTGTGCAAGTGACTTACACTGATAACACAGGAAAAGTTTGGTTCTCACGTGAAACAGACCCAGGTCAAGTAGCGAATTTCACGATCATCAAACAAGCATCAGACGGAACAGGGGATTATTCTTTATTTGAAGCAACATTCTCATGTAAAGTTTGGTATGTTGATCCGCAAACAAGTGTTGAATCGTCGTTAGACATCACTAACGCCAAGTATCGCGCTTGGTTTAAAAGGTAAGCTAACCAATGAGTGAAGTCCTTAAAATAGCTATTATTGGCGATTACAACTTCACCTACAATTCGCATCATGCGACAAACCTTTCTTTGGACCACGCCTCTGATTTCCTTGAAATAGAAGTCAACTATTATTGGATAAAAATCAACGAAGCCATTCAGCACAAACGTGTTTACTTTGAACAGTTTGATGGCATTTGGATCGCTCCAGGACCGTTTTTAAATCATTTCTTTTTGAATGGTGTATTCAAATTGGTACACGAATCGAATGTCCCTGTTTTTTTAACGGGTGAGGGATTCAAATACTTTTTTGAATACTTGATCTCCATTCATCAATTGAATCCATACGGAGAAAAATTAATTTCAGACAACCTGATTGAAGGAAGTCAGTTTGAACGCGTGAACGTTTATCCGCAGTCCAAAGAATTTGAGCGTTTATATGAAAATGGGAATCAAACAGAGTTAAGCTCCTCACGTTTCAGTTTATACCCACAATTAATCGAACAATTAAGCGGCTATTTAATTGATATTGAAGCGACTAATGAGTTTGATGACCCGGAAATTGTTTCCTTAAAAAACCATTCATTCTTTATCGCTTGTAGTTTCTGTCCACAGATTTCTTCGACCAGAGATTTACCACATCCATTAATCTACACCTTCCTTAAAATGGCCCTTGAACTATCGAAATCAAAGTTCAGTCAGTTGGTCTAACGTAGAATAATACAATAAACATTTTACCGGTTTTTGATAAATTTCTTCGAGTAGCTTACCGTAGGTAACGATTTGTTCCATGTGTTTGATATCGGTTTTTCCCGTTTTAAAATCAATCACAATGAGCTCATCACTTTTTAACAACACTTTATCTGGCTTTTTCATGTCGTTCTCTCCAGCTAAAATAGACTGTTCATTGAGTGTTTTTTGTACCATGGAAAGGTAATTTCCTTCTTCCATTTTATGCCAAAAAGCCAAGGCACACGTTTTCAATCGTGCAGTATTCGTTTGTTCAATTTCACCTTTTTTGGCCAGCATTTCAGTTTGACCATCAACATCGTCTTTGGATTGTGAAACAGACATTAACAAATGGAAATCATTGCCAAATCGTTGTTCAGCCAATTGCATGTCACTTTCTTCTCGAAATACTTTTCTAAAAACGATGTCTGGATACCAAAGATGCTGGCTAAATCCATCGGGTTCATAGAGTAAGTTTTCATTGGATTTACCTTTCACAGGAGCTGAGGGGCTACCAACAATGCAAATTCCTTCCTCGGTCATTCCGAGGTTCAAACCAACTAATTCTTCGTGAATCATGGCTCCAAAATTCGTCTTTTCGAAATCGTTTATGGCATACAAGCGCAATTCTGGACGTGTCATGCCTACATAAAAGAGATTCAATTTATCCAATAAAATCAACTGATTTTCCTTTGCTCCGTAAGCATCCAGTTCTGGAATGAATTTGTTTTTCGCTGGGAACGTATATAAGATTTTGTCTTGAACTTCCATCAAATATTTTCCTGTTGGATTCATCGAAATATTGAAGTCCATATTTGGAATAATCACTACCGGAAACTCTAATCCTTTTGACTTATGAATCGTCATGATTTTCAAGGCTGCGTCTGTGTCAGGCATTTGCAAAGCAAGTTTATCCTGTTGTGCTTCAAAATATTCTAAAAAATGATGAATATCCGTTTGTCTGGCTAATTGAAAACCGTAAATCACGTCCATAAAATGGTGAAGGTAAGGCTCACTTGTTTCTTCCCATTTCATCAAATGCATAAATTTCTGAACTAAGTCATACACGCTTTCGTAGCTTGTAAAAAAGGTTGACTCCCCTTGAAAATGTTCTTGAAGAAACCGCTGATCATTAAACACACGAATCGATTTTCCATCGACGCTTGTTGTCTCGAAATAACTTAAATAATCGGCAGTGGTAAATTGATCTTGTAGGCGAAAATACAATTCAGCAAAACGCTTGGTTTCCATCGATTTCATTGGAGATGCTCTGCGTCTTAAATAGGAAAGAATCAGTTGAACTCGCGCATCCTTGGATACCAACAAAGAATCTTGTGATACCACTTGGTATTTTCTTTCAGTGAGTCCGATCGCTAACTCGTTCCCTAACTTATTTGTTTCCGTCAAAATACAAATATCACCAGGGGCAAATCCAGCTTGTAAACTTTCCTCAATAAATGAAATAACTTTGTTTAATCGTCGTTCAGCATCCCATTTTCCCTTACTTGATTCAATGTGAATATAACCCGTTTTGGACTGAATCACATCTTGTTTAAGGCCATCATAGAAATGGGCCATATTTGAAGGTAAACGTCGAGCTAATTGCGTGAAAAGTGCATTATTAAATTCAACAATTTCTTTTGCGGATCGGTAATTAGCTTCCAAATTTCGCTTGGCACCGCTTCGTGCAAGTTTACTGCTTTTATCCGCAATATGCGGGTCATTTTCTGGATTGTAAATTTCCGGTAAACTCACAAATTGCTCGGCTAGACCATTGTTAAAACGATAAATAGATTGTTTGGCATCACCAACAATGAGGTTCCATCGATTATTCGCAAGAGACTCTAACATCAACGGAATTAAATTCAACCATTGTAAGCGAGAAGTATCCTGAAATTCATCTAACAAAAAATGCTCAAATCGAACACCTAGACGCTCATAAATGTATGGTGCTTCTTCGTTTCTAACGAGTTTACTGATGAGTTTGTTGAATTCCGAAATTCGAATTAATTGCTCTTCATTCATCATCGAATTCAATTGATTTCCTACGTGCTGCAACAAAGCCATGTTGAAGAAATTCTTCCGATACAATTCGATTAAATTAAAATTGGCAAGATCCGTTAAGTAACGGTCGCTCAAGTTCAGAACTGATTGTTTGAAGGTTGGGTCGATTTTCCAATTAGAATCAATTTGAAGATTTTTCAAAAAAGTTGCTGAAAAAAGTCCTGTTCCTTCTGAATTCATTTTCGGGAATTCATTCGTTACATTTAATTTCTCAAATGCTTTCACAGTCTGACTTTTTCCCGGGATTTTCTCAAAATCTAATCCCATATCAAAGAATTCATTGTGAACGCGTTTTGCATCCGTTAGGAAAGAAGACAATACCTGATTGCGGTCTTCAAAAAGTCGTTTGTAATTTCCTGTTGTAAATTCCAAGGAAAGTAACTGTTGGATTTTATCCGCATTTTTTTCTTGGCTTAAAATCGTTGAAAACTGAACCAATTGTTGACGAAAATTCCAACTATTTCCATCTTCCAAATTCGCTTTCGCATATTGAAACATCCAATCACTTAAATCCTCTGATCCGGGCGAACCTAACTGATTCATCAATAGATCAATCACATCTTCGGTGACTTGTTTCTCATTTAAAATAACTTCAAAATCTGCCGGCAAGTCTAAATCTCTTGAAAACGATCGAATCAGACGCAGGTTGAATTTATCGATAGTGGATACCTGAAAATCCTCATACGCATGTAAAATTCCTTCCAATGCTAACTTACTTCTTCGCGCCAATTCTGACCCGGAAAGTCCCGTTTGAACTTCTAACTCTTTTTGGATGTTTTGTGCTTTTTGATTTTTTGGATCTTGGTGGGCGATTCCAAATAAAGTCGAAAGAATTCTTTCCTTCATTTCACTTGCTGCCTTGTTCGTAAAAGTCATGGCAACAATGCTCTTATATTTTCGCTTAAATTGAAGGTCGGAAAGTAAAATACTTAAGTATTCCAATACCAATTGATGCGTTTTCCCTGATCCAGCTGAAGCACTTAAGACACTGAGCGGATGGATATTTCGATCAATTTTTTGCATAATTCTGAATTCGTTAAAATAGACGCGTATTAGATTTGAGGATTTTTTAAAATTAACAACAAAATTTGATTGATTTGGGTTAAATTTGTTTAATGAAGAAATTCGTTTTTTTATTCGCCCTTGCTCCTCTACTATGGAGCTGTGATCCAGATGATCCGAAACCGGTTGACCCAGTTGTTGAAACGGTAAAGGTAACGGTGAATCCCATTTATGGAACCCAACCCTTTTACATGGATTCTGTTTACACTACAGCTGAAGGATACAAAGTGAAATTTACTGAACTCGTGTGTTATTTTTCCTTACTAAAAAATGGAACGAATGACTTGATTCAAGCTGCCTTATTTGACTATCGTGAAACAGGAAATGTCTTAGTGAATCAAACAGGAGACCACACGAAATTCGCGAATTTATCTGGTAAAATCGGTGTTGACACGACCTTGAACCACTTAGATCCTTCTGCATTTCCAAATAACAGCCCATTGAATATCAGTAATGCAGGAATTATGCATTGGGGATGGAATCCTGGGTACATTTTTGTGAATTTAGAAGGGAAAGTTGACACCATTGTGGATGCAACAAACAATCTCGATTTAAGTTTTAGTTTTCATATCGGAACAGATACTTACCTACAAGCATTTGATTTTAACAATGTAACTTGGCAAGATAAAGGAAATCATGTGTGGGAATTACCATTAAAACTAGATCTCGCTGCTTTTTTAACCAATCCAGCTTCTCCTATTAACCTGAAAAATGAGCATTTAACGCATACCGCTGCTGGACAAGAAACATTAACTCAAAAAGTGATTCAAAACTTTAAAAATGCCTTAACCAGTAATTAATGAAGATTCTTGTTTCCTTTTTCATTTTATGTGTTTTGGTGGCTTGTCGAAAAGACAAAGCGGACTATGATCCAACACCTTACCACTTAGAAATCCCATCACATTTTCCGGACATGCTTATTCCCTCAGACAATCCGATGACGATTGAAGGTGTGGAATTAGGGCGTTTTTTGTTTTATGAGAAACAATTGAGTGGAGATAATTCCATCAGTTGTGCTTCTTGTCACATGCCACAGCATTCTTTTTCGGATTCAAGTCAGTTTTCTGTTGGAATCGATGGCGTCTATGGAAATCGACAATCCATGGCTTTAATCAATTTAGGTTGGGAAGATTATTTCTTCTGGGATGGACGTCGAACTACGTTGGAAAAACAAATCATCGAACCGGTCATTAATCCCATTGAAATGCACCAATCGTGGAAAGATGCCGTTAAAAAATTAAATGCCGACATGACCTATCGCAATCGCTTCTTCAAGGCATTTGGCGAGGAAGGTGTGGATTCCGTAAAAGCTGCCAAGGCCATCGCACAATTTATTCGCACAATGATTTCAAGTGAATCCAAGTTTGATGTCATGTATAAATTCGAAAATAACATGGCGCTTTCGTCCACCGAACAAGCCGTTTTAACAACGATTGATGTGGATGAGTGGGCAGGATATGATTTATTCAAAAGTTTAAACGGGGCAGATTGTTTTCATTGTCACAATGGACCTTTGATGCGCGTGAAAAAATTTAGTAACAATGGACTCGATGCCACGTTTACAGATTTAGGACGAGGTGCTATTACGCACAATCCAGAGGACTACGGAAAATTTAAAGTGACTACATTGAGAAATATTGCTTTTACAGCACCTTACATGCATGACGGACGCTTCCCAACCTTGGACGCTGTCATTGAGCATTATTCAAGTGGGATTCACATGAGTCCGACAATTGATCCAAAAATTGAATATGCCAATCAAGGCGGTGTTCAATTAGATGCACAAGAGAAATACCTATTGAAGAAATTCCTATTAACCCTAAGCGACTACAATTTCATCACAAATCCAAAATTTAAAGATCCAAATTAATGGGAGATAGTTCAAGATTGACAACCGAAGAAAAAGCACTAAAAATTAATCTGACACCGGACATTTACGGTTGTTTTGCAGAAATTGGTGCGGGTCAAGAAGTGGCAGCAAACTTTTTTAAAGCAGGAGGAAGTTCTGGAACAATCGCCTATACGCAATCCGCTTACGACATGAAAGTTTCCGATTCGATGTATGGCGAAACCATTCGTTATGTGTGTGAGGAACGATTAAACACGATGTTGGAAACTGAATTTCTTCATTTACAAGAAATTTTACCCGTGAAAAATCGCGATGCGCGCTTTTTTGCTTTTTGCAACACCGTTGAATCGTTGAATTATCATAAAACCAATCAAGGTCAAGGTTGGGTAGGAATGCGTTTTCAATTGGGTATCGATAAGAAGCCAAACACCGTTGTGTTGCATATTAAAATGCACGATAATAGCCACAAAGCGCAACAAGAAGCGCTTGGTATTTTGGGCGTCAATTTGGTGTACGCATGTTATTTTCAATCCTCAAATATCGATGAATTCATCGATGGTATTGTTCACCGTTTGCCAAGAGATCGCATGGAAATCGACATGCTTCGCATTTCGGGTCCTGATTTCGAGGAAATGGACAATCGCATCATCGCATTAAATTTAGTTCGACGTGGAATTACGAATGCCACGATGTTCGATTTGGCGAAAAATGTCATGCAGCCATCAACAGCTTTATACAAAAAGAATATTCTACTCATGCGTGGACGTTTTCGTCCAGTGACAAAAGTGCACATTGACATGATTGAAAAAGCACGCAAAGAGTTCTTGAAAGAGAACCGTGTGAAAGAGGAAAATTTAGAAGTTGTGTTTGAATTAACGTTAAAGGATTTGACTGCGGATGGAAAAATTTCAGACAAAGACTTTTTAGATCGTGCTGAACTTTTAGGTTCTTTGGGCTATACAGTAATGGTTTCCAATTACTTGAAACATTACAAAATGCTCGAGTATTTATCTGCTATTGCCAAAGGAAATTTAGTTGGAGTCATCATGGGTGTCTATAATTTACACATCATTTTTGATGAAAAATACTACGACAACCTTCCAGGTGGATTATTGGAAGCATTCGGTCGAGGATTTGGACATAACGTAAAATTATTTGTCTATCCTGCGATAAACGTGGACACTGGAGATTTATACGGGTTGAATAACATCAAATTACCAAATAACTTAACCGGCTTGTTAACCTACATGCAAGCAAACGATAAAATTGCCGCTATTCCTGAATATGATGAGCGATTGTTACACATTCTCTCCGATGATGTCTTGAGTAAAATCAAAGCAGGCGCTTCCAGTTGGGAAGATGATGTGCCGTATGAGGTAGTACAAGCCATTAAATTCTTTGAATTGTTCGGTTATCAGAAAAAAGCTGTTCTCAACTAATGCCACACATTAAAAATGCCTTGATTCGTTTCCGCATCATCGACCGGATGTTGCGAAATAAATATAAGCCATTTCCAAGTAAACAAGACCTTCGAGCGGCCTGTGAAGAATCGCTCTATGGTTCTGATGGTGGTGATAACATTTGTGATTCAACCATTGAAAAAGACATGTTCAACATGAAAATGGAACATGATGCACCAATTAAATACAGCAAACTGCACAAGGGGTATTTTTATGAGGATCCAGATTTTAGCATTAACGACATTCCCTTATCGGAAGATGAATTAAGCTCGATCAAATTCGCGGTTAAAACACTACAACAATTTAAAGAAGTTCCATTTTTTCAGCAGTTTGGAAATGCCATTGATAAAATTGTTGACCGAGTTTCAATCGGTGGAAATCCAGCGGATGAAGACATTCAAAAATATGTGCAATTTGAATCAGTTGTTTCTAGCGGTGGAAATGAATTCCTTCCCCTGATTTTAGAGGCGATTCGTGGAAAAAAAATGCTCTGGTTTACGTATGCAAGTTTTGTAAAAGGCGTTGAAAAACCGAGAAAAGTGTCACCGCTTTTTTTGAAAGAATACCGCAATCGATGGTACCTCATCAGTTTTGATAAATTGAAAAATGACATCATCACGTATGCGCTCGATCGCATGCAGGACCCTAAAATTTTAACGGACGAAGCCAATGTCCCTGTGGATTTTCAACCGGAACTTTATTTTCAAGACACCATCGGAATTACTTCTTATAAAGGAACTGCGGAACGCATTGTTATAAAAGCAAATCAAATTGCAGCAAAGTACATCTCCTCACAGCCATTTCATCAATCACAAAAATTAATTTCAGAGTCCAACGAAAGCACTACTTTTGAATTAACTGTTTTGGTTTCGGAAGAGTTTATCCGAAATATATTAAGTTACGCTGGAGAAATTGAGGTGCTTGAACCCAATAGTTTACGCACATCACTAGCGGAAAGAGCTGCACAATTAAATAAAATTTATCAATCGAAATAAGCGTTTAACCATTAAAATTCAACCATAATGGAAATAATCAAAGAGATCAATCAAGGTGTTTGTCGCATTACATTCAATCGTCCAACAGTCTTTAATTCCTTCAACAAATCCATGGCGCTGCAGTTGCAAGATGTCTTGGATGATTGTGCTGTTAATCCAGAAATTAGAGCCATCCTTATTACCGGAGAAGGAAAAGCTTTTTGTGCAGGACAAGATTTAGCAGAAGCAATTGATCCAGATGGACCAGAATTAAAAACCATTGTACGAGATCATTACAATCCCATCATTCTTAAAATTCGTGAATTAGAAAAACCAGTGATCGCCGCTGTCAATGGCGTTGCTGCTGGAGCAGGAGCAAATATTGCCTTAGCTTGTGACATCGTTGTCGCTAAAAAATCTGCTTCGTTTATTCAAGCATTTTCCAAAATCGGATTAATTCCTGATTCTGGAGGGACCTATTTTTTACCGCGATTAATTGGCATGCAAAAAGCAATGGCTTTGATGATGACAGGGGACAAAGTAGGCGCTGAAGAGGCCGAGCGCATGAACATGATTTACAAAGTCTTTGAGGACGAGTCCTTCGACGAAGAAGCATTAAAATTAGCAGAGAATTTAGCAACTATGCCGACTCGCGGACTTGGATTAACGAAAAAAGCAGTCAATTTAGGTTTATTTAATTCACTTGAAGATCAACTTGACTTAGAAGAAAGTTTACAAACAGAAGCTGGTGAAACAGATGATTTTACCGAAGGTGTCAATGCCTTTATTCAAAAAAGACCAGCAATTTTTAAAGGAAGATGAGTAAAATAATTGGAGTAATCGGTGCAGGAACCATGGGTTCTGGCATTGCACAAGTAGCCGCACAATGTGGACATTCCGTTTTTTTAATGGATGCGAATGCGGAACAATTAAACCGCGCGCAATCAGGAATCATACATTCATTGTCGAAACTCGTCGAAAAAGGCAAGTTTACATCCGAACAGAAAACATCCTTTGAGGGAAATATTACGTATGTTACAGCGTTAGAATCACTGGCGAGTTGTCAAATGGTGATCGAAGCCATCGTTGAGAAAATGGAAGTGAAACATGCCGTTTTTTCCTCTTTAGAAAAAATCGTGTCGTCAGATTGCATTTTAGCCAGTAATACCTCTTCCCTATCTATTGCTTCAATTGGTTCCGCATTGATAAAGTCGGATCGCATTATTGGAATCCATTTTTTCAATCCGGCAACGATCATGCCTTTGGTGGAGATCATTCCTTCTGTTCAGACCAGCGAAGATACGGTGAAACTATCGGTTGAATTGATTAAAAGTTGGGGAAAAACAGTTGTGCTTTGCAAGGACACTCCTGGATTCATTGTGAATCGTGTTGCGCGTCCATTTTATGGAGAAGCATTGCGTATGTACGAAGAAGGCATCGCTGATTTTGCTACGATTGATTGGGCCATGACTGAATTTGGTGGATTTAAAATGGGGCCTTTTACCTTGATGGATTACATTGGGAACGACGTGAATTATGCGGTCACTGAATCCGTGTTTCAAGCCTTTTATTTCGATCCTCGATTTAAGCCTTCCTTCACCCAAAAACGACATAGCGAAGCTGGTTTTTATGGGAGAAAAACGGGACGTGGATTTTACACGTATGCGGAAGGTGCTGAATTGATGGAAGCGAAAAAAGATGCAGTGAAAGGGAAAATAATCTTTGAACGCATTCTGGTGATGCTCATCAATGAAGCTATTGATGCCGTATTTATGAACGTTGCATCCGCAAATGACGTGGATTTAGCGATGACGAAAGGCGTAAATTATCCAAAAGGATTACTAGTTTGGGCAGATGAACTCGGATTGGATTGGGTATTAGACAAATTGAATGTCCTTTTCGATGAATATGGAGAAGATCGTTACCGTCCGAATGCACTCTTGAAAAGAATGGTGAAAAATGGACAAAAATTTTATGCGTAGTGAACGATGAAAGTCTTTAAATTCCCAATGAATATTGTTATTTTTGCACTCTAAATTATATTAAATGGCTTACTTATTTACATCAGAATCCGTTTCTGAAGGACACCCAGATAAAGTTTCAGATCAAATTTCTGATGCATTAATTGATCATTTCATGGCATTTGATCCAAGCTCGAAAGTAGCATGTGAAACATTGGTAACCACTGGTCAAGTTGTATTGGCAGGTGAAGTAAAATCAACTTCATACCTAGACGTACAGGCAATTGCACGCGAAACAATTCGTCAAATTGGTTATACGAAATCAGAGTATATGTTTGATGCCAATTCTTGTGGGATTTTCTCTGCTTTGCACGAACAATCATCTGACATCAATCAAGGTGTTGAGCGTACAAATCCAGAAGACCAAGGAGCTGGCGACCAAGGAATGATGTTTGGTTATGCGACGATTGAAACTGACAACTACATGCCATTGGCTTTGGATCTTGCGCACAAAATTTTGCAAGAACTTTCTTACATCCGTAACAATGAGCCGAATTTGATTCCTTATTTGCGTCCGGATGCAAAATCGCAAGTAACCATTGAATATTCAGATGACAATGTTCCACAACGCATCGATACAATTGTTGTTTCAACACAACATGATGACTTCGATACCGAAGCGACTATGTTAGCAAAAATCAAAAAAGACATCGTTGAAATCGTTATTCCACGTGTAAAAGCGAAATTAACACCAGCTTTACAAGCATTATTTAACGACGCCATTACGTACCATATTAATCCAACAGGAAAATTCGTTATCGGTGGTCCTCATGGAGATACTGGATTAACTGGTCGTAAAATTATTGTGGATACTTACGGAGGAAAAGGTGCTCACGGTGGTGGAGCATTCTCTGGAAAAGATCCATCGAAAGTAGATAGATCCGCTGCATACGCAACACGTCACATTGCTAAGAATGTGGTTGCTGCTGGATTATGTGATGAAATTCTTGTTCAAGTTTCTTATGCAATTGGTGTTGCAAAACCTTGTGGTTTATATGTGAACACATACGGAACATCGAAAGTAAACATGACCGACGGAGAAATTGCTGAGAAATTAGGTGAAATCTTCGATATGCGTCCATACTTTATTGAGCAACGCTTGAAATTGAGAAATCCAATTTATCAAGAAACTGCCGCTTATGGTCACATGGGTCGTAAAAATGAAACAGTTACGAAAACATTCAAAGCACCAGACGGATCTACGATCTCCAAAGAAGTAGAATTATTTACTTGGGAGAAGTTAGATTACGTAGATAAAGTGAAAGCAGCTTTTAACTTATAACAATACAAAATCCCGGTTCAACGAATCGGGATTTTTTTTCGAATAACCGATTGATATGTCAACTTTTAGAACGATTTGGACCACAGAAGACCGCTTTGTTGAGGTCATTGATCAACGTGTCTTGCCGCATGAATTGGTTCATGTGAAATTGATGAATTACCGCGATGCTGATTTAGCGATTCGCAGCATGACTGTTAGAGGCGCGCCATTAATCGGCGCAACGGCAGCTTATGGTATTTACCTGGCTGTGCGTGAATTAATTGAGGAGCAAAAAGATGGCACTTTTTTAGATGAAGCATTTGAGGTGCTGCGCGCTTCACGTCCCACTGCTGTCAACTTATTTTGGGCATTGGATCGCATGCGTGAAGCATTGGACGAAGCAGACGACTTCCTTCAAACCGCATGGGAAGAAGCAGGTAAAATAGTCGAAGAGGACATCGAAACTTGCCGTATGATCGGTGTACATGGCTTACCGATTATTGAAGCCATCTCCAAAGCAAAAAAAGGAGAGACGGTCAATATTTTAACCCACTGCAATGCCGGAATGTTGGGGTGCATCCAATGGGGAACCATCACCTCCCCTATTTATCAAGCCAAAGAAAAAGGAATCAAGGTACATGTGTGGGTGGATGAAACGCGTCCACGAAATCAAGGATCGAATCTTACTGCATACGAATTGACGAAACATGGAATCGATCATACGCTGATTGTTGACAATACCGGTGGACATCTGATGCAACATGGTATGGTGGACATGGTCATCGTTGGGACAGATCGAACGACTCGCAACGGTGATGTTGCCAATAAAATTGGTACTTATTTAAAAGCTTTAGCAGCAAAAGACAATGAGGTTCCTTTTTACGTGGCTTTGCCATCCACAACGCTCGACATGAGCATTCGAGATGGATTAAGCGAAATTCCAATTGAAGAACGCAATCAAGATGAAGTTAAATACATTCAAGGTAAACGCAGTGACGGAAAACTTGACACTGTTTTGATTTGTCCAGAGACAACTCCTGCCGCAAATTACGGTTTTGACGTCACGCCAGCAAGATTGGTTACCGCACTCATCACAGAACGAGGTGTTTGTCCAGCCAATGAAGCAGGCATTATCTCCTTGTTTCCAGAATATAAATAATATGAAAAACGTACTTTTCTTTTGCTTGTTTATTGCCGGCACAAGTCTTGCACAACTCGATGGACAATGGCATAGTTCCTTTAAGGTTGCTGGAAAATCGCTTTTGATGGACCTTGAAATAAACGGAATTGGACGAGATGGTTCCGTTATTGTTTCCATTCCAGATCAACCCAAAATGAAGCCGGAAGAAATGACTGAATATGCTATTTTTAAGGATAGTTTATTTTTTCAATGGGGACGTATTGGACTTCGTTTTACTGGTAAATTAGCCAATGACAGTTTGCGAGGAATGATGAGTCAAAGTGGATTAACTTGGCCAGTTACTTTCACAAAAACTATTCAAAAAGCCATTACTGCTGGACGACCACAGGATCCAATTGGACCTTTTCCCTATGAGGAGAAAGAACTTGAAATCAAGAACAAAAAGATCACGATTTCTGGAACCTTGAGCATGCCCAAAGAAGAGAATTGTCCGATTGTTGTCTTAATTTCCGGTTCAGGCGCACAAGATCGCAATTGCGAAATCATGGGACACAAACCATTTTGGGTACTTGCTGATTATTTAAGTAAAAATGGCATCGGCGTTTTTCGTTATGATGACCGAGGTGTAGGTAAAAGCACAGGAGATTTCGGTCATTCGACAGAAACAGATTTCACCTCTGATGCATTGGTTATTCTTCGTCACCTCCAAAAAAAATATCCAGGACATCCACTTGGGATTTATGGTCATTCCGAAGGCGGAATCATTGGGTTGAGAGTTGCTGTAAACTTCAAAGATTTAGCATTTCTCATTGAAGCAGCATCAGTTGGAACAAATGGAATGAAAGTGCTTATTGATCAACAATACGATATTCCCTTAGCGAATGGTGCAAGTGAAGAACTAGCGACATGGAATCAGCGTTTATTTGACGAAGCCGCTAAAATTGCTTTGAAAACAGATGCAAAAAGCTTCGTTCCAAACTACACGAATTGGGTAAGTAGTGTCTGGAAAGAAATTCCTGATTCCTTGAAAGAAGGAAAGACGCAAAAAGAAATGGTTGACGAAATGAGTGTCTTTATAAATTCAGATTGGGCAAGAGAATTTTTATCCTTTCAAACAGCAGATTACTTAAAAGATCTGACGTTACCGATGTTGATTTTGAATGGAAAAAAGGACATCCAAGTACGTTGGAGTGAAAGCCAGCATGGATTCAAACACCACATGACATCGGCATCCTTGGCGCATTCGAAATTCATCATTTACGAAGAGTTGAACCACCTTCTTCAACCTTGTGATCGCTGTGACATTCTGGAATATGCAACGATAGAAACGAGCATGAGTCCACAAGTGATGACAGATATTTTAACCTGGATAAAATCAATGAAATAATGGGGAGATCAGTCATCATTGTTGGAGCAACTGGATTAATTGGACATGCGATTTTAACGAAATGTATTCAATCCAAAGACATCGAAATTATTCGCATTTTTGTTCGAAAACTTATTCCTGGATTACCAGAGAAAGTGATTCAAATTGTCACGGACTATGCCGATTTATCACTTCTAAAAGACAAGGTGATTGGTGACACGATTTATTGTTGCGTGGGAACTACAAGAAAAAAAACACCCGATCAGCAAGATTACCGCAATATTGATTTCGGTATTAATATTGGGATGGCAAAATTAGCCAAAGAAAATGGTGTTTCGACCGCTCATTTAATTAGCGCCATGGGAGCATCTACATCCGCCCGTATTTTTTATACGAAATTGAAAGGTGAAATTGAAGAAGCCTTCAAGGAATTAAATTTTGAGCGTTGCTACATTTATCAACCATCCATTCTCATTGGCGCACGTACAGAATCTCGACCAATGGAATACCTTTCTCAAAAACTTTGTCCATTTTTCGACTTGTTCATGATTGGCGGTTTAAAAGACTACCATAGTATTTCAGGTGATACAATTGCGGAATATATCCTTCAAATTGCTGGAAAAGAAAAACCCGGTATTCAGGTGAAAAGATATACCCAGATCACAGATAAAAACACTTTATAAAACAAAAGCCACTCCTGAGAGTGGCTTTTGCCTACTGAATAAAGAGGAATTAAATTGATTACTAAACCCATGCTCTGATTTTCCTCTTGAATGTGAAATTTTTACTGTCGATTGATTGACGCGTATCATTCAGTATGACTATTTTCTCTTGTTCCGTTGAACAAAACAAAGGTGAGAAACATTCATCGAAAGGAGCATGAGTGTTATCAAGTAAAAAACTGATTGATATCAGTAAAATAGACTACTGTTTAGGAGGGGAAACAGTGCTTTTTTTAATTCCGACCACATTGGGCAAACGCCAAAAATGATTGTTTTTGTCACTCTCCCAAGTTCCGGAAACCCAACTGCCTACTTTTTCAATGCAATGTCCATTGACATCGATCAATAAGCTCGTCTCGGGTCCACCTTCCAAATAGATGGCATTGCGCAAATGGTAAGGCATTCCAATCATGAAGTCAATCATTTGATTATGCGTATAGGGTGATCGACAAAAGATCAAATAAAACTTTCCATCCCCACCTTCCGCTGCGATAATCATACTGCAAGATTGAATCTTCTTTTTCCAATACATCGGACTTCCATTGCAATCGATCATTCGTAATCCTTGCGCGTAGGACATAAACTCACCGTTCATTTCATTGAAATTCTCACAAGTTAAATCCAATATTTCTACTTCATTTCGGTGTTTCACTGTTGGATTCATTGCCAACATCAAATTGAAATTTTCCAGAAGCGTTCCATTATTTACGTGAAATCCGGTTTTCAAATAAGCACGACTAGACAAAGGATTGGTTAAACTATACATTCCTGCGTTGAAGACTACGTTCAATTGAAAGGTATCAGCCCAAGCATGTAAGTCACGTGGCATGCTATCATATTTTGAAGCGCTGTAAATGTTAAAATCAAACAGTTGCCGGTCCAAGCGTAAAATGGAGATTTTCGAATCACCAATAAATGATTTGGTCGGAGCATCAATTTCACGGTACTCCATTCCTTTTGTTAAAGTTACCCAATCGGAATAATCAACAGTTGTGGTGTCCTGAGCACTTGCTTTCCCACCTCCACAAGAGGAGAAAAGACCAATCAACAAAATGGAAAGAAAAATCGTTTTCATGTTTATCTCAATGCGATATCATCCCAATCGAACTTACGTCGTTGAAAGGGAAAAAGATCAAATAATTCACCAGAGTAATAAAATTGGTAAGCCACTGCACCAAAAGTATATGCTTTATCCTTGATTTTAATAGTGGAGCCACCTACTTTTGGGTGAGCTTTTGGAATAGATTGCGGATAGCCAACATTAAACAAAGTAACCAAGATTTCCGGACGATGATCAATGGGGAAACCAGCGCGTTCCCATTGCATTTTAACCTGTTTCAGGAAAATAGCTGCATACAAATAAGAGTAATAATGGTTGTGAAAATCCGTCAATCTGCTGATGCGCTCTTGGGTAGGATTGCTTGTTTTAAAATCCAATAAATGCGTGTATTTTTCACCTAAATAATATACACTATGAGGATTCTTTAAATGATCTTCAATTTGCATTGCTGTTTGCTCTTTGATGCCGGTTACACCAAACGAAAACATGGATTCTACAGAAAGTATTTTCAATGGACTTATCCATTTTTTGTAAGCCTCTCGATCAGAATTGAACAAGCGAATTTGCTCGCCAACCAAACAAGAAACGATTAGTCTTCCTTCCACCCCTGTTTGATTAGCCACACTATCGATGAGGTGCACATCCTTGGCAACAGCGATTTTAAAATCGGACCATTCCTGAATATTCATCCATTCAAAAGCACTCAAGGTGTTTTGTGAAACCAATTGCTTTTTTTGCACTTTTAATTTTTTAATGGCTTGTTGGTAGGATCGATCCGACGTTAACTGGATATCTACTGCATCAATCATGCGTTTCACTTCCACTTCATTATCAGAAGATTTCCAAGCATCTAAAATATACTGTGCATTTTTTGGGTAATATTTCTTCAGGATAAGAATGCGGTCAAGTGACTCAAAATGAAGTGCTTTTAGTTGCTCAGAATTCAGTTTATAAGCTTGATTATACTTATCCTCCATCCCTTCAAAATAGCGATTATTGGCATCCACACTACCCTTTTCATCCGTTAGTCGAAACTTAATCGCCACATAGGAAGCAGATAGGAAAAAGCCGATCGCTGCAAAAACAAAAACACCTGTCCAAAATGGATATCGGAACCATTTTGATTGCCAAATTTTACGCATATGAAAGAATTGAGAACAAAAATACATTAAACAACTGAATGGAAGCCATTACAAGAAGCCGTCAGAAAATAACCGAATCTCAAGTTTTGAACAATCAGGCGCTGAGAACAAGCCGAATGCACTACCCCACGAGAAGTGAAGATTGCTTTCTTTTGTATAAAATTAAACCTATGAAATTTCTTTTACTCACATTATTTAGCCTAGCGATCAGTGTTTCATTTTCCCAAACGAAAGTTGGTTTTTTCAAAAAACTGAATTCCTCTCGTATGGTAGAAAAAGGGATCGAGCAATATAATTTAGGAGGAACAAGTGATGCCTTCATGACCTTTAAGCAAGCAAGTGTGTTTAATCCTGGGTCTGCACGCGCTTTGTATTACTTAGCTAGTGTGGAATTTGAATTAAACAATTTCTACGAAGCAGAAACGCATGTGACAGCAGCACTAAAATTGAATGACAAAAAACTGAACGGCGATTTGCATTTACTTGCTGGTCAAATTCACCATAATTTAAATCACCTGGATTCAGCCATTGCTCATTACCAAACTTGTATCAAAATAATGGGCGAGAAATCTGCAAAAGATTTCGGCGTTCCCGTTTTATTGGAACAAAGTCAATTTGCCAAAAAAGAACTAGAAAAAGGGGTCAGTTCTATTCGAATTCCAGTGGCCGAAATCAATACAAAATACGACGAATACGCACCTATTTTAACGCAGAATGGAAAAGCATTGTATTTCACTGCAAAGAATCCAGATGCCAAAGGCGACAATATGAATCCGGACGATCAAAGTTATTTTGAAGATATTTATTTCTCCTATTGGAACGATACCACCAAAACGTTCAAAATAACTTATTCCGAAGACCAAGATTGGAATACAGAAGGATTTGACGCTTTAAATTGTGTCATGTCTGATGGACTGCATGCTTATGGGACAATCAATACCTCCGCTTCCAAAGAAAAAACAACTGAAAGTTCTGATATTTTTGTGTTAAATGCAGAGAAAGCGTTCGCTTGGGATGAACAAAAAATTCTTGTCATTCCGGGAGTTAATACCAGTTTCTTTGATGGATCCGCATGTATGACCGACACTTTTATGATGGATGAATATACGTACAAGCGTGAATTGTATTTTGTTTCCGATCGTCTCGCAGAAAAAAGTTTGACAGATTTATTCGTTGCGACTGAAACCAATGGAATCTGGGGTGAAAGTGTTGCTGCATTACCTGATTTTATTAATAGTTCTGGACGTGAAACAACCCCTTTTATTACGGAAGATGGACAATTACTTTTCTTTAGTTCAGATGCCTTGCCGGGGATGGGTGGATACGACGTGTACTTCTGCAAGAGAAACGGAAATCAATGGTCAGCACCAGTCAATTTAGGCGCTTCTTTTAATACCGTAAACGACGATACCCATTTCCAATACTATCCGGAATTAGGAAAAGCTGTCATGGCTGGAATGAGCGAATTAGATGGTCTATTTAATTACAACATCTTTCAAATAGATCTCAAGGGAAAATCATTTCCGTTTATGAAATAAATGAACGTTGTGGAAAGTCGAATGTACTTGCATCTAAGTTCACAAATTAACTTCTTATTATGAAAAAAATCATTGCTTCCTTTTTACTAAGTACAAGTCTCTTCTATGTACAGGCTCAAAAAGAAATCAATTCAGTTGCTCCAATAAAAAAGGTAACTGTATTCTTCACTGGTGCTCAGGTGCAACATGAATCGAAAGTGGAATTACTCGCAGGAAGACAAGACATTGTTTTTCAAAAATTGACGGAATTTATCGATCCAAATACGGTTCAAGTGAAGGCACAAGGTGATGTCACCATCCTTTCTGTTCGCACACGCAAAAATTTTGAGGATTTGAAAATCAGTAATGAAGAAATTCGTGCCTTAAATGCGAAAAAAGAAGTACTTTTTAAAAGGGATCAAGCGCTACGCGATGAATATGTTATCCTTGAAATGGACAAAAATTTATTGTTACAAAACCGTGATTTGAAAGGCCAAGACCAAGGATTAAAAACAACGGAATTGAAAGAAGCTTATCTTTTTATGCATACGAAACTAACCGAGGTCATTACGCGTGAAACGGCCATTTATGCAGAATTAGAAGATCTTCAGAAAAAAATGAACCAAATCGAGCAAGAAATCATTAGTCAACGCTCGAAACCAGTCATCAATTACTCAGAAGTTGTGGTGGAAGTAGATGTGAACAAATCATGCACTGCTGGATTTTTGTTCAATTACATTAGTCCAAATGCGACATGGAAACCATACTACGACATGCGTAGTGATGGCATCGGGAAACCTGTTCGATTGGAAGCAAAAGGTAATGTGAGTCAAACAACTGGTATCGAATGGAAAAATGTGGACTTGGTACTATCTACAAACGACCCTTACGAAAATACACAAGAACCTAACTTACAGCCTTGGATTATCTACTACAACAATTATCCGCAGCAAAAAACACAATCCACCAGAAATTTACCACAAATGAATTACGATGGGGAAAAATTGAGAGGTGAGGTCATTGATGCATCCACCGGTGAAGCTTTGCCATTTGCACGCGTTGCCTTTGCGAATAACCCAACCATTGCAGCCGTCACTGATTTCGATGGGAAATTCGAATTAACGATTCCGAGAAGTGAAAATTATGTCAATGCGAGTTTTGTTGGCTATAACACCGCTCAATTGCAAATCACTTCCACTTATTTGAAGTTTTTCCTAGAACCGCAAGAGGTAGTACTCAACGAAGTGATGGTACTCGAAGCAAGAGATGAAGCACCTGATTATTATATCGATGGAATTCAAGTAAGTTCTGAAGAAAAAACAATAACCAGATCTGACATTGCCCGCATGCCAGCAAGATCAGCAGTGGTGGAGTACGACAGAGTACAAGGCAGAAAAAGGAAAATGGAATTCAAGAACGAATCCAGCGCCTATAAACCAAATACAGTTGCAACCACCATTACAAAAAAGGATTTAAGGGTAGAATATGCCATCCAATCCAAAATGTCTATTCCTTCTGATGGGATGGATCACAGGGTGAGTATTGTGACGCATGAATTACCAGCATCATACGAATACCATGTCGTGCCGAAAATTGACCCAAGTGTTTACTTATCTGCACAAGTTGTTGGATGGGAAAAATTAAATTTATTGAGTGGCGAGTCCAACATTTACTTTGACGGCACCTTCATGGGGAAATCATTCTTAGACGTAAATTCTACAAAAGATACGCTTTCTTTCTCTTTTGGAAAAGACAGTAAAATCAGTGTTGAGCGAACAAGAGTGAAAGAAAAATCAAAAATCAAAACCATTGGGTCTCGACAAAAATTCGATGTGACTTGGGAGATTAAAATCAAAAATAACGGTGGAGCAATGATTCCAATGATTGTGAAGGACCAATTTCCAGTATCGAATCAAGAGGACATTAAAGTAAAACAAGGAACCGTATCAGACGGCAAAGTAGATGAAAAAACGGGCATCATCACTTGGAGTTTCCTCAAAGGAATCACAGGGTCCCAAATCATCACCTTCGACTATAGCGTGGATTCCCAATATGGAATTCAGCTTTATTTAGAATAAATTTTATCAGCAATTTGAAGGAGCCACCAATGTTTTGTAACTTGGTGGCTTCTTTATGCAACGATATTTTGTTCAAATTGCTTACCGAGGAACTGCTTACCATGGCTGGCAGTCCCAACCGAATGCACCAAGTGTTCAGGAGTCAATCGAACGCTGTTTTTCAAAATTATTTGGAAACGTCACCATTCCCATTGTCGGTTGTGGTCGAACTGATGCCGGCGTACATGCGAAAACATACTATTTTCATGTTGATTTGCCACAAGAATGGGAGGAAGAACAACTTTGTTTTAAATTGAATCGCATGTTGCCTTCTGATATTAGTGTGCTTCAAGCACATCGTGTCGCACTTGAAACGCATGCACGTTTTGATGCCGAGAAGCGAACATACCGCTATTTTATTCACCAACAGAAGGATCCATTTCAACAAGATTTGAGTTGGTATTTTCCTCAGAAATTAGATTTTGCAGCCATGAACAATGCTGCTCAACGGCTTTTAGGAACAAAGGATTTTGGATCGTTCTCAAAGTTACATACGGATGTAAAAACGAACATCTGTACTGTTTTTCATGCAGAATGGATTCAAACCACAGAGCACTTTTATTTTGAGATTTCAGCCAATCGTTTTCTACGAAATATGGTGCGAGCCATTGTTGGGACATTGATTGAAGTCGGCTTAGGAAAAATATCTGAGAATGAAATTGATGTGATCATCGCCGCGAAAGACCGTGGAGAAGCGGCAGTTTCTGTTCCAGCTCATGGACTTTTTTTATGGCAAATTGACTATCCGGAAATCTCATTCACCTTGAAAAAGGATGAATTAACGAGATTACCTGACTAATAAAAATTTTTCCTATGAAATACAAGTTGTTTTTCATGTTACTAACTGTATTAAACCTATCGGTTTTTAGCCAAAATAAATTGGTGATGGATCTTGATCAGGATGGTAAAAATGACATCATCTCCATTGATTCTAAAAAATCAACGATTGTTTGCATGTTATCTTCCATGAATAACAAGAAGATTTCAAGTAAAAAAATTGACCATTTAAACTTCGATTCTGGTTTAGAGAAAACAAAAAATGGATTTTTATTTTACAACAACTTCATGCGAGCAGGATATAAAAATCAATTTAGATATAATCCAAAGTCAAAGTCCGTTCAGCTAATTGGCATGAGCAGATATGAATATGGAAATGCCGTTGGAGATGGTAGTGGAGAATCAAGTGTGAATTTATTGACGAATGAGTATATTGGAATTTGGTATTACTTTGATCTTTCAACGAATAAGTTGATAAAAATTCCAACGATCAAATCAAACATGCATTTTAATGAAACCAACTTAGAAGACTTTTCGGAGAATACTTATTTTAACTATGCCGATCGATGCAGTGAGTTGTATGATAAAT
>JBJTMU010000051.1:0-7158 GCA_046070685.1 Flavobacteriales bacterium
TCAAGTGATTTCACATGTGCTGCTTCCCCAAGAATCGTTATATACCCTTTCTAAGCGTTACATGGTTCCTGTTCCCGAATTGCAAGCACTTAATAAATTGTCATCTAGTCGGGTGAGTCCTGGTCAAACCATACGCATTCCGGTGAAAAAAGAAAAAGTAGAACTTGTTCCCATTCGTGCTGTTCCACCAAAAAAAGAAGCAAGTGTGCTGAATGAATTAACATTCTCTGCGCGAAAATCGTATGAAATCGCCTTGTTTTTGCCCTTGAATTTAGATTCCACCTCGACCTATAATCGCTTTGTATCTGGTGCTGCCTTGGATTACTATATGGGCGCGAAATTAGCAATCGATTCCTTGTCTCACATGGGGCTAGACGCGACTTTTCATGTGTATGATTATGAATCAGCAACAGAAAACTTGGCTCAAATTTTAGCCAAACCGGAGCTACTAAATATGGACATTATTTTTGCGCCATTGCAGCAACGAGAAGCAGAAATGGTGAGTGCATTCGCCCGAAAAAATGAAATTACAGTTGCTTTCCCAGTTTCCATGAAAGAAAGTGAACTATTAGGGAATCCAAATGCGATTTGTTTGTCTCCATCAACAGCAAATCTGATGGATCAATTGGCGATGAGCGTTCATAAGCATTTTGTGAATCAAACCATTGTATTGATTAAAGGAGAGTCGGAATTAGATATGAAAACAGATCAACTGTTTTTGACTGCTTTCCGCAATGTTCCTTCTTCTCTTTCGAAAGCCAAGATTATTGAAGCGACGTGGAAAAACTATAAGCAATATGAGTTCATGAATGATGAAACGATTTACATTGTGCTAAGTACCGATAAATCGAAGGTGTTACCATTTTTAGAGAAATACAAGGCGAATGATCGCGTTCATATTTATGGTTTGAAGGAATGGATTGAGTGGAAAGAAGTTAGTGGAACGATTGTAAACAAATATGCTTTTACGTATGCGAGTCCAACGTATTTTTCCTATCATGCGCCTTCCATCATTCCTTTTCACAAAAAATATCGAAAAACGTATTCAGCAGATTTAACTCGTATGGCTTGTTTGGGTTATGACGCTACGTTGATGGTCTGTCGTCAGTTATTGCAACAAAGCAACAAGCAAGTTGGATTAATCAGCAATTACCAATTAATTCAGCAAGGTGTTGGAAATGGATTTCAGAACACTTCTGGATTTATATTAGATTTTAAAGGATTTGAATCCAAGCCAGAATAAGGAAAAGATGCGTAAAGAAATAGAAACAGCTTACAGAGAATTGCAGTTGCACATTTGTCGAGAACTAGAGAAAATTGATGGCAAAGCACTTTTTCAAGAAGATGCTTGGACGCGCGAAGAGGGTGGGGGAGGTTTCACTCGGACGATTGGCAATGGAAATGTGTTTGAAAAAGGAGGTGTTGCCTTTTCGGCTGTTCATGGGCCCGTTTCAGAAGCTATGAAAAAACAATTAAACTTAGCGGGAGAACATTTTTTTGCTACGGGCGTTTCCATCGTGTTGCATCCGGTGCATCCAAGACATCCGATCATTCACATGAATGTCCGTTATTTTGAATTAGATAATGGAGCAAGTTATTGGTTTGGAGGAGGTATCGACTTAACACCGCATTATGTTGATCCTAAATTGGCAAGGAATTTTCATCAGCAGTTAAAAGAAACTTCGGATGCGTATTCACTTGATTTTTATCCGAAATTTAAAGAATGGGCAGATCGTTATTTTTTTCTTCCTCACAGAGAAGAATCCCGTGGAATTGGTGGGATTTTCTTTGATCATTTGGATGAAAAATGTGGTTTAAGTAAGGAAGAGATTTTTCGCTATTGCTTAGACCTAGGACATCTGTTCCCGGAAGCATACCAGCATCAAGTTTCATCCATTGAAGTGAACGAACCAAGTGAACGAGAATTGAATTGGCAAGCATTGCGAAGAGGTAGATATGTAGAATTCAATTTACTTCACGATCGCGGAACAAAATTCGGAATTTATTCAGGAGGACGAACAGAGTCCATCTTAATGAGTATGCCGCCAAGAGCTAATTGGGAATATAATTTAACGGTGAATCCTGGCTCGGAAGAGGCAGAAACGATTGCGTTCTTAAAACAGACGCATACTTTTATTGAACATTAATACGAACAAAAAATAAACATGAAATCCACTTTCGTCAACGTTAACGGAATGCAGCATATTGGTGTTGCTGTTAGTGATATGAATAAAATGTTGCCCATTTATCGTAAATTATTTGGTTTAGACATTCCTTTTTTCGACTCCATTCAAGCCGCTCCATTAATGGATGTTTATACTCATGGGAAAACCATTACGAAACGCGCAAGCATGATTATGAATTTGCAAGGTGGATGTGCGATGGAAATGATTGAAGCAACTTCCTTCAAAGGAAAAGGCAATTTGAATACGTTTGCATGGGGAGATTTAGGAATTAATGCGGTGCAAATTAAATCTAGAAATCTAGAAAAGAGTCAAGAAGTAGCAAATCAAATCGTTTCTGTACAAGATGTTCAATCAGGACCGGACGGACGAAAAGGATTTTTTATCAATGATCCTGATGGAAACATTTACCAGTTTGTGGAAAACAACGAATGGTATTCCAATAATGGTCATCACGCAGGAGGTGTTTTGGGAATTAGTATTGGTGTTTCGAATATGGAGGCGGCCATGAATTTGTATCGTGACATTTTGGGATTCGATGAGCTAGTATATGATCAAACTGCAGTTTTTACTGATTGGAGCGAATTACCGAATGGGAAGGAGAAATTTCGACGTGTGTTGTTGACAAAGTCAAAGCCAACTGGTGGTGGATTCGGGAAAGTTACCGGTAAAAACTACATAGAATTGGTGCAAGCACTGGATCGCGTTCCACAAAAAATATTCAAAGGACGTCAATGGGGAGATCATGGTTTCGTCCATTTGGGATTGGATGTAAAGGGCATGCGAGAATTGGAAACACAGTTGAGCGCAAAAGGATTTCCATTCCGTTGTGACAGTTTATCCGCATTGAGCATGGGAAATACCAAAGTACATTGTGTGTATATTGACGATCCAGATGGAACATTAATTGAAATGATTGAAGTCTTCAAAGTGCCGATTGTTGAGAAATGGGGCTTGTTTTTAAATGTAGAAAAACGAGATCCAATGAAGCCATTGCCGGACTTCATGCTAAAGTTTTTGCGTTTTTCCCGCATCAAAGATTAATGTTTCTATCAGAAATTGTGTAACTTAGGTCATGCGCTGGTTGATTTTTATCGTGAGTATGACTTGGATAGCTTGGATTTATTCCTGCTCAGGTGAACGAGTGTCAGATCGAAACTATCTGACTGAAAATGTCATCGTAGTTGTGATTGATGGTCCTAGATACACAGAAGCATGGGGTCAAACAGGACGTCCAAATGTTCGCTACATGGATTCAATCCTAGCGCCAAATGGCTGCACACATTCGTATTTCTATAATAACGGTGAAACCTGGACAACCAATGGACATACCGCTTTAACAACAGGTGTTTATCAATCCATCAATAATTCAGGTGGGGAATACCCACAGAATCCAGGAATTTTCCAACATTACTTAATACGACATCCAGACGATCAAGAGTTGGTTTGGCTCATTACGAGTAAGGATAAATTACAGGTTTTATCCGATTGTAAAGATGTGAAATGGAAAGGGAAATACATCGCATCGACCGACTGTGGGGTGAATGGTTTGGGGACAGGTTATCGCCATGATTCCATTACCTTTCGCAGAGTAAAATACGCCTTAACGGAACACCATCCTAAATTGTTGTTTGTGAACTTTAGAGAGCCTGATTTTTCTGGGCATAAAGGTGATTGGCCGGCATATATTCAGGGAATTAAACAGACAGATTCACTAGTACATGAGATTTGGAAATTTATTGAAAATGACCCATTCTACAAGGGAAAAACAAGCATGTTTGTGACAAATGATCATGGACGACATACAGATGGCGTTTCAAACGGATTTATTTCACATGGCTGCACTTGTGAAGGATGTCGACGCATTCACTTGTGGAGTTTCGGTCCAGATTTCAAAAAAGGAATTTACATCAATGAACCAGCAGAACTGATTGATGTCAACGCAACAATTGGGGAGCTTTTGCAACTCCATACCTTAAAATCAACTGGACGCGTTCTGAAAGAATTATTTAAATAAAGACTAGGACCCGCAGCCTACACAATCAATGTGACTATCCATCGGACGCACACCATTTAATTTCATTTCAAGGTTGTGAATTTGATCTTTCAAATCCATATCCGAGAATAAATCTCCCGTCAATTGTGTTTTTAATTGATCGATTTCTGCTTGTAATTGTAGGTTTTGTTCCATGGTGTCGAATTTAGAAGGTTAAAAATATATTTTTTTCGCTTTCAAAAATCAAAAACAGCTTATTTATTAGACCGCAATTTAATTACGGAATAAAATGTACCTTCGTAACATGTATCAGCTCACCTCACAAAGTAAACGCATCCAGGTTTTGTTGTCGTTTTTGCGCGATCAAGAGCAACAACGGGCTACATTTTCCGACATGTTGACTTACTTGAATGAACAGCTGCCTGAAATCAATCAAAAAAAAATCAGTCGTCGAACGTTAGAAGCAGATCTACAATTTATACGTGAGGAACTAGGTTTGACCTTGACTCATGTAAATATTTCGAGAAAGCATTTTTATCAACTCGTTGAAAATAATGGAATTTTAGAGGAATTAAAAGGTGACCTTTCTTCCCTGATGATTCATCAATTGGCAAAAAATCTTGGTTTAGCTCATTTTAATCAGGAATCGAACGCAAGAACTTCCTTGGAGTCCGTTTTGTCCTTTTCTTTCTCAGCCTTGGACGATGGAGGAAAGGCGATGCGACTGGCGCAAGACATCGTGCAAAGTATTTTGGCACAAGAGGCCATTCAATTCTGGTATAAGCCGATTCATTCAACGTATCGGTCAAAATTACAAATCGTTGCTCCTTTACAAGTGAAGTTTTATGATGGTCGCTTTTATCTTGTCGCGCTTGATTATAAGGATAATTCAGAAGATCAATTTAAGCGAATCATCAAGATTTTTGCTTTCGATATGATTGAAGATTATGTCATTGCACCCGCGCAGTTGGAACGAGAAGATTCGTCTTTAACGTTGCAAACCATTCACTTTCATCATGCGGATTTGACGCATAAAGTTGGACTGAAAGAATACTTTAAACATTGTTTAGGTGTGGCGCGTTTCAAGGATAGCGAGCCAGAGTACATTCGGATTAAATTCACCGATTGGGCGATGTCCTACGTGCGTGAACGATTATTGCACCGAAGTCAACGGATTGTTGTAGATCATCCCAATTACATGGTCGTAGAATTATATATTTATCGAACGTACGAATTGGACATGCTTTTGGCACGCTTTCGAGAATTTGGTGTGGAGGTGAAGTAAGCTTTGTCTTTCGTTTAAAGTTTTCTCTGCTTGACAATAGCTACATTTGTAGCAACTTTTACAAACGTATTAAAAAGAACAAACAGGATGAAAATTGAAATTTGGAGTGATATCGCATGTCCGTTTTGTTACATGGGGAAACGTAAATTCGATATCGCATTGGCACAATTTAGTGGGAAAGAATCGGTGGAGATTGAATGGAAGTCCTTTTTGTTGAATCCAGATTTAGAGACAGATCCATCTGTGTCCATTTTTCAGTATTTATCTGAAATCAAAGGGATTCCAATGGAGCAAGCCAAGCAAATGAATGCGCATATTACCGAAGTGGGAAAAGCAATCGGTTTGGATTACCATTTTGATCAAGTGATCCTTGCCAATACAATGAAAGCCCATCAATTATTACACGAAGCACGTGTGCAAGGGTTGCAACATCAAATGGAGGAACGTTTATTTGAAGCTAATTTTGTGGAAGGACAAAACATAGACGATGTCAATGTGCTCATTTCCTTAGCAACGGAAGTTGGAATGGTTACAACCGCGTTGGATGTTAAAATTCTCACAGGAGCTTATTCCCATGAAATTCAGGAAGATTTGCAATTAGCTCAACAATTTGGTGTTCGTGGTGTTCCCTTTTTCGTGTTTGATCGCAAATATGCAGTTAGCGGTGCTCAAGAACCGGAGACTTTTCTCAAAACATTGGAAGCGATTTGAGTTTGGGGAAAGACTTTTCAACTTATTCCTGAATCGTAAATGGAACAATGAAACGAATGTCTTTTGAACTACTGCCGATCTGAAGTTCGTACCTGCCAGGTGTGAGTCCAAATGTCGAAAGCGTCTGGTTTAGGATGATGTTCTCCTGCATCACTTTTGACTCTCCTGTTTTCAGGCTAATTTTTTGAAATTGCACCAATTCTTGCACCGGTCGAATTTCCGTCGCATATAAACTTTTCAAATAACATTGAACGACCTCTGCGCCATCACACGATCCCGTATTTGATACGTTGAATTGAACTCGAATCGTATCACCTAGCTGATACTGTTTTCCTACTTGTGTAGAATCGTATTGAAATTGAAAGGAAGTATAACTCAATCCATAACCAAAGGGAAATAATGGTTCACCACTCAGATTTCGGTAATCGTCGCCTCTACCTGTGGGAAGATGGTTGTATACAAGTGGCAATTGCGCCTCTGACATCGGATAGGTGATTGGAAGTTTTCCGGATGGATTCACTGTTCCTTTGAGAATGTTAGCAACGGAATTTCCTCCGGATTCTCCAGGGTACCAAACAGCCAGAATGCCGTCCACTTCTTCGATCCATGGAGTCATGTTAATGGCACTTCCACCAACCAAAACGACAATAGTTTTTTGCGTTGATTTCGCCACTTGATGAATTAAATCTTCCTGCTGTTGGGATAAACGCAAGGAAGCTCGATCGTTGAATTCTCCTTCTTCAATACCGACTACCACCACATTCGCAGCTGCTTTTTTACACCAGCTCGAAATTTGTTTTTGTTGGATTTTTTGTTGGTGTAGAGCGCTCTTTTTCCAAATCAATTGAATCCATCCGTTGCCTTGTGTTTCTTTGAATTCAACTCGGATGTCATATTGTTCATTTTTACGAAAATCATACGAGATGAGGTCTTCGTGATGCGATCTTTTATCCCAACGATCAATCAGCAGTTGTCCATTGATA
>JBJTMU010000052.1:0-43883 GCA_046070685.1 Flavobacteriales bacterium
CGACTTAAACAATGAATTCACAGCTGTTTTCCCTGAAAACATGAAATTGGCGAGCTACGAAATGTACATCTACGACCGCTGGGGAGAACTCGTGTTTTACAGCCAGGATCCAAAACAAGGTTGGGATGCTTCCCTCGCCGGTTTCGATGCACCCGATGGCGTTTATTCGTATTTAGTGAAATATAAAGAACTTGGTTACGTGAACAAATTTCAGGTGACAGGAAGTGTGGTGGTGGTGAGGTAGATGTACTCATTTTTTTCTTCAAAAGCCCCAATTTTTTGGGGCTTTTTTTATTATGTGAGTAATTTGTATTTCTTCAAAAGAATTTTCTTAATCAATGAGTCTCAAAATATGAATAATTAAAATAGAATACTTTCTATTTTATTAGAAACAATTCTAATTTATTCAACTTGATTCTAAGGTCAAGGTTATACTGAAACCACAGTCTGGACTGAATCACAGGAGCACAAAGCAGTCAGATTGCCATTTGACAGCAGTTTTAATAGCAAATTTCCTATTTAATTAAATTCTATTTTGGCATTTCTTAACTGCTACCAATCAGTTCTCCTATTTTTTGGTTTTCAGTTATAAAATGTAGAAAATTAATATTGAAAAAATGAAAAAAGGAATTATTATATACCTGCTATTAAACTTTATTTTTATCCACTTTGCTCAGGGTCAAGATCTGTTCTCAACTAATTTAACTCCGAATGGAAAGTTAGATAATGTTTTTGATCGATATGGGAAAAAGATTCCCTTAAGTAATTTACTCATTGATAAAAAAGGAGGAGGCACAAAATCTGTGGGTCCGCTTTGTTCAAGTGGATACTTTGATTTGTATTTTGAAGTTGGTAGTGGAATGGAAGGAAACTCTACCATTGAACAAGAGCGTAGAGCTGTTATTTGTCAAGTTTTCTCTGATATTTCTCAATTCATTGAGACTCCAAATCCTAGTATACACGTAAACATATTAGTAAAAAATATTAATCCTGAATTGAATGGTTATGACCCAATTACAAATCCAAATCCAGCAGCATCTAGTGGTGTTTTAGGTTTAGCAACAGGGTACTATGTACTATCTTCTTTGGGGCCAAATATTATTGGTGGAATTGCGGACAATGAAATATGGAAAACAATTAATTCAGGTTTTGATTCTTATACAAATGTTGCTTCACCTTTATCATCAACTTCAAGTTCAAATAATGGCTCAGGATATTACCATGGAATGGTTGCATTGAATTTTAATAACCCTTCCATTAACTGGCATTTGGATTTATCACAAAACACAAGCAATGGCCTATATGATTTATATTCTGTAATTCTTCACGAAGTAACACATGCATTGGGATTTGCATCATTAATTGATGTAAATGGTGATTCAAAATTCGGAACAAATTTTCCATATTATTCGAGGTATGATTTGTTTTTAAACTCTCCTTCAAATCAACCTTTAATAACTAATACTGGAAATTGCTCCATGTATAACTATGGATTCAACCCCTCACTTAATACTAATATTTTAACACCGTCGACTTTTTCTTGTACATCTCATGTGAAATTTGGTGGTTCTGTAAATCAACCCACATACACTCCGACTACTTTTACGAATGAAAGTAGTTTAAGTCACTTAGAGGATTTATGTCATGATCCAAATAATTACGCAAATGACGAATATTATGTAATGTCAAATGCTAATGGAACAGGTCCTTTTTATATGAAACGGTATTTGAAACCAGAGGAACGAGATGTGCTTTGTGATATCGGATATAAGGTAAATCCAAATTTTGGAAACCCCGCAAATTTAAATTTCTATGACTATGGAACATCTGTTTGCCCTGGAATTCAAATTGTTGGAATTAATGATGGAATTGATCCAAACGGAATAGTTCAATATTTTACAACTGTAAACAATAATGCAAACCCACTTGTAATAAACGATTTTTTATTAAATGATTTTAATTCAACTTCATTTGAGTGTTTAACAGATATTTATGGGAATGGTATACCTACAGTCATTTCTTCATCTAGTTTTTCCTATGTTGCAACAAGTCCTGGAATTGCAGTTTTGCGCTATGTTCCAATATCCCCAACGGGAATAAGAGGAAATATAACCTATATTTATATTTATATATCAGCAAATAATTGTAATCCAAATAATTGCAACTTTATAAATAACGGAGATTTTGAACTATCTACGAATTGTGGGCAAATGGATTATCAATCTCCAATTAATACCTCATGTTGGAGTCCATTATCAAATACACCAGATATTTTCTTGAGAAATTGTACAAATACAGTAAATAATACAAATGCAAATTTAAGTATTCCCGCTTCTCAAGGATCATTTCCTCCAAGTGAGTCATGGAATGGTATTCCAAATAATAGTTTTGTGGGTATCGTCAGTACTTTGGCTCATTATAATGAATCTTTTCAAACTGCATTAAATGCACCACTTGTACATGGCCACACATATGAAATTAGTTTTTATGCTAGATGTGGAAATAATTTTATGCCTTTTGGAAGCTCTGGTCAAATAATAATTGGCGGAATGACTAATTTCTGTGCTCCCTATGGCGGCCCAGAAACATCATTACCCAACAATATTATACAATTAGGAACAACTGCTTCTGTAATTAATGATTTAAACTGGCATTTAATTACTCAAACTTTTCAATATAATGGACAATCTAATTTGAATCATTTAGTAATTTATAACGCCTCAAATTTAAATACTAACGGACAATACATGGTATATCTATATATCGATCAAATTGAATTAACTGAAATTCAAACCTCATTAAATTTAAATTTACCTTCAGTTATTTGTCTGAACCAATCAATTAATGATCTTTCATTGTACGCTCCAATACCTGGTGGAACCTTCAGTGGCCCCGGAGTTACAAATAATGGAAATATTTACTCCTTTAATCCGCAAACAGCAGGTGTCGGAACTCACACTATTTCGTATTCGTATACAAATAACCTTAATTGCCTAATCACAATTTCGCAACAAATTGAAGTTGTAAACTCAACCTTTACAACATCTATTAATGCATCTAGTACTCAAATTTGTTCAGGTCAAACAGTAACGTTAACAGCTTCTTCATCAAATCCTGCAACATATACTTGGAATCCTGGGAATTTAACTGGAGTCACTATAAATCCAAACATCAATACAAGTACACTTTTTACATTAACAGCTACAAATTCAATAGGATGTATCGCAAGTGCTTCTGTTAACATTATTGTACTTCCTTCATTATTGAATGTCACGCCTTCAAGTAGTACCATTTGTTCAGGCCTATCAGTCTCCTTAACTGCTTCTGGAGCAAATACATATGCTTGGACGCCAAATGCAGGATTGTCTTCTGCAACTGGAGGTGTTGTAACGGCTTCACCAACAACATCAACAACTTATACGGTTTCAGGCTCAACTTCAAATGGCTGCATTGAATCTGTTTCCATTCCAATTACTGTTAATCCATTACCAACTATTCAAATTTCTCCTTTGAATCCAACCATTTGTTCAGGAGATTTTGTAACTATGACGGCATCAGGAGCAGATACCTACAATTGGGATCCTTTTAATGGGTTGTCTTCAACTACTGGTGCTACTGTTATTGGAACACCTTCAAGTAATATTGTTTATACGGTGACAGGTACTTCGTTGAATGGGTGTATTAATTCTGCTACTACTCAAATAATTGTAAACCCAGCTCCTATTTTTGATATTACACCTCCATTTTCTTTAATTTGTCAAGGTGAACAGGTAACATTAACTGCGAACGGTTCATTTAATTTTGACTGGTCGCCTTCGGCTGGTTTATCAAATACAACCGGAAATACTGTTGTTGCTAATCCAACATCAACAACAACATATTCGGTTACTGCAACAAATCCTGAAGGATGTACTTTAACATTGCCTGTCACAGTAAACGTTAACCCTACTCCAATCGTCACAGTCTCTCCATATAATCCCGTGCTTTGTTTAGGGCAACAAGCAAATTTAACCGCATCTGGTGCAACAACATATACATGGACACCTGCACAAGGATTGTCATCAACTTCGGGATCGAGCGTTATAGCAAATCCTTCCACTACGACGACTTATATCGTTAATGGACAAAATGCGCAAGGATGTAGTGCTCATGAATCGGTGACTGTAACTGTCAATCCAAACCCTAGTGTTTCCGTTAGTTCTTCTTACAACTATATTTGTTCGGGACAACAAGTAACTTTATCTGCTAGTGGCGCACTAAATTATACATGGTCTCCATCAACTGGTCTCTCTTCAACTAGCGGATCAAGTGTTATAGCTTCTCCAAATGTAACAACAACATATAATGTAAATGGAGTCGATGCAAATGGATGTAGTTCAACGTCGAGTATAAATTTAGTCGTAAATCCATGTAACGACTGTTATAGCGGAACAATGCTTTCGGGAACAATAACAAGTTCTCCAACGACAGGTGCTACACTGAGAATCGCAAACGATATTACTATTTCTGGCAACATATCATTTAACGCGAACAATGTAAAAATAATGCCCAATGTCACAATAAATGTACCTTCGAATTCCACTTTAACCATTAATGGATCTCATTTCTACGGATGTGAAAGTATGTGGAAAGGTATTGTTGTGCAACCTGGAGGAAAAGTAATTCTTCAGCCGTATACGCTGCCAAATGGAAGCGTTAGTACAACACTAATAGAGGATGCCATGATTGGAATTGATTATTTACCAATCACCACTCAACAAAACACGCTTGTTTTATCTTCAAATAATACAACATTTAATAAAAATGGAACGTCAATTCGAATTCAGTCTTATTTATTTAGTAATGCATCTTCTGTTTTCGAAGTTAAAAACAGTTTATTTACTTCAAGAACTCTTTATAATACAACTACCTCAACTTGGCCATTAACTTCAACCGTTAAAACAGCAAACACGACTGTAAACCCATTGGTAAGTCCTTATATATTATCAAGTTATGCACTTGCTAATTTAAAGTACCCAATGAGTACGGGAAGGGCTCAAAAAGGTATGGACATAAAAAATACTGGGAATACTGTCATGTCATCTCCTGTAGTGTACAATTCTCTTACAATAGGTTCGTTGATATCTTCTGAATACAACGTTTTTGATAATATCAAAGTTGACATTTATAGCACAAATTCGAATTTAAAAATTCAAAATACAATCATGCAAATTACTGAGAATATGTCAATTAACGTATTCAATTCAACTCCTGTTGGAGAACCAGCGATGGGCACAGGTATATTCTCCAAATCTGAGAATACATTTGTAAATAAATTGGAAGTTGCTGGCTCAACAAGTTTACCTAATCAATTCTATGGATTAAGTACTGCGGTTATGACAGACAATTTAAAAGAAGTAATTTGTAATTACAATACTATTCGCAGTAACCGTTCAAATATGCCAAATTATGCTGTTCTATCAAATGGTGAAAGAGGCGTGTTCATTCGTGAAATAAATAAATTCGATAATATTCAAGTTAATAATAATACATTTTATTCTATAAATAAAGGAATGACTTTAATAGCAGACGTTGCAGGAATTTCACCTACAATTAATGTAGTTAGTAATATATTCAAGAAAAGTTCGGATCAATTAGCAGGTGGTGGAATTTCTAATTATTCTGTGCTAATTGAAAACGCTAATTCGACTAATCAAATGTCTGGAGGGAATATTTGGGTCAATAGCAATACAATTTACAATTCTATTAATGGAATTAAATTGAATAGTTGGAAAAGAATTAACCAACAAATCAACAATAATTATATTTCTTTTGGCAAGAATGTCACAATTGTAAGTGGAATTGTTCAACCAGAAGATATGATTGGGATTAGGCTTGTAAACTGTGTTTTGGGTTCAATCAATACCCAAATTTACACAAATACTTTAATTGGAGCAGTTGCATATAATACTCAGAATCAAAATTACCGTGCAATTGCAATCGAATCATCTATCGGTAACGACGTAAAATGTAACGATGTGAGTAATTCCTATTCAGGCCTTTACTTTAGTTCCAATTGTAATCCAACGAAAACCTCTAAAAACAACATGACAAATCACAAATACGGATTTGTTTTGGATAATAATGGGATCATTGGTCAGCAAGGAACACCAACATCTCCTGCTGATAACGTTTGGTTAGGAAGCACTTGGGATGCCACGGGAACAGCAAATGGACGATTTAAAATTGCATCCCTAAATTTTAGTTATGCATATAATTCGCCGATGTATGTGAGAAATAATAACATTTCATATTCTCCGTTTGGATCTGTTTATAACAGTTTAAACAGTACACAATATTCTGTTTCACAGTTACCCCAAAGCTTGTTTATTATTTTTAATACCACCCCACCAACGGCTTGTGCAATATCTTCAGCACCACCTATTAATGCACTAATGACTTCAGATGTAATTATTGCTTTAGAGACAACTGTGGCTTACATTGCCGATACGAACACATTGACTTCCGATTCTATTCTTTTGACGGATCAAGTGTACCGTGCATTAGATTCAGACACAAGTATCATGCAATACAGCACAATGTTAACGGAATTTTACGACTCGACTTCAATCAAAGACATTGGAACATTATTGAATGTTGAGGTGGCTTTAGCGAATGATAGCATACAACTGGCTACAACCTTGAATAATGTTGTTATACCAGACAATCAAGTAGAAGAAAGTTACCGTTTATATTATGAGTCTTATATTAATTATCAGAATGGAACATTTTCTTCTGTAGATAGCTTGAACGTGAGAACATTGGCAGAAGGATGTCCTGTTATTCAAGGAAGTGCAGTATATATGGCTGAAGCATTATATAATGTAGTTTACTTTGAAGCAGAACTTTTTACGTCAATCTGTCCTGATTACATTGATAAAAATGCACCAATTTTAACAAATCAGTCTACTTTGCCTACCTTTACTATATACCCAGTTCCAAATGACGGTGATTTCACTTTAACTGGGCAAATAATTAAAGGACAAACTATTAAAATTAAAACAATGGATGGGAAAGTGGTTTATACAATTCGAGTAGAAGAAAATACAGAACTACAAACAATTCATACAGATCTTGTATCGGGCGTTTATTTTGTTTTGATTGAAGATGAATCAAATCATTTGTTGTCTCGAAACAAATTTATAGTAACGAAGTAAACGAAATGATTCGGTATCTCTTCATAGTATCTGTAATTGCAATTAACCATTTATTTGGGCAATACAACTTAGTGCCCAACCCTAGTTTTGAAATTTGCACGATTTGTCCAATAAATATTATTGGACAAATTGATAATCCATTATCTACTTCAAATACCTTATTACCTGGTTGGAACAATCCAAACACTGCAAGTCCAGACTATTTCAACCCTGGTTTTCAAGCTTTTGAAGGAGATGGATATATTGGATTAGGAATGTTTACTCATTTACTTCAAGGAAATGATAATCTTGAAAGGGAATATCTTGAATGTGAGTTAATCGATTCATTAATTTTTAAAAAACAGTATTTAATTATTTTTTATGTCCGAGTTGATTCAAATTTTGGAAATTTTTTCATTAATAATTTAGGTGTTTATTTTACTGACACTTTAATTCAAACCAATACTGTAAATTATATTGCAGCGATTCCTCAGATAAAATATTTTAAAAATGAAATTATTAATGATTCTTCCTATTCTTGGATTAAATTTAGTGGGATTTATGAAAGTCAAGGTGGTGAAAAATTCATGACTGTTGGTAATTTTAATTCAAATTTAGAAACTGCTTTTTATTGTTCAAGCCCATTTTTTCCCGCAAGTGGATTTAACTATACTCATTTTGATAAATTCTCTATCACACCCCTAGATAGCATCTCTGGCGGCTTACACGTAAATGCCGGACAAGATTATACTATATGCCCTGGAGACACCGTATTTATTGGTGAAAAAATCAGTAATCTGCCTGCTAATTGGTATTTGTTGGATGGTACGATTGTAGATACTAACACGGCTGGTGTTTATGTACACCCGACAGTTACAACTTCCTATGTAGTTACGTTAAATATTAATGGTGTGTATTCTGCTGATACAGTAACTGTAACCGTTGGTTGTGCAGGTGTTGACGAGCCTGAAAAACCAAAATTTTCAATTGGACCAAATCCAAATGATGGTCAATTTACTTTAAAAGGGGAACTTTCTGAAGGTGATGTTATTTCTATTGTATCCACTGATGGAAGATTGATACATTCGATAAATATAAATCAGCAAACAGATGTACAACTTATTAATTTGAATTTAAATACAGGGACATACTTGTTGGAAATAGAAAATGAATTTGGAAGATCAATTTATAGAACTAGTGTTGTTATATTGGAGAAATAATTTGATGGCAATTAATTTACCCCCACACTCCCCCCAGCATTAAACCTTCCCGTTGAAGTAGCTTTCCCTTTTTCCACTTCAATGATCACATCTACTTCGTGAGCATGAGCGTTCACGCCTCTAAATTTCCCTTCTTTGGTGGTGTGATAAATAAAAATGAAGGAAGTATTCGGATTCATCTTGCGCATTTCGTCCATGTCGCTCACTTCAAATTTCACCATTGGAATGATACTCAAAAAAGGCTCATCTTCAATAAACATTGGATGTGCTCTGTACTCACGCCCGTTACTACTTTTTGATTTTTGAAAAGTGGTCACCAGAATGCAACCCAGTTGGGGAATAAAACGGTACATTTCGGTGAAAAATGAACATAAAAAAAGCGTGAAACTCAGTGTTTACAGGCTTTTGTACATTTCAGCACTTTGACTTGGTGGAGAGCGATGATAATGAATCACAAGCTCTACACCCCTGTATATCAAGTGTTTTACTTCTTTATTTCCCTTTGGATACCCCCTTTGAAACCAAGCAGCCAAAAGGATGGCTTGATTGTCTATTTTACAAAAGCAATAAGGTTTTGGCAATTGCTTCTTTTAAATCTTTCTTTACTTCTGTTTGTTTTGCAAATTCATCCCATTTACGAACAGCTTCGTGAACCTGATTGATGATTGCATCCGCTTTTTTGATGTTCATTTTTTGTGCTACCTGCAACAAATCGTTTCGCGTAATGTGCTGACGTTTACCATTGATGCTCATTGAATGTTGACTTACCCAGGTACTGTCTGGGCGATACGAATGACACACATCAAATGCAGGGGCTAATTTCCATTGACCTGTTTTGTCCATGATAAAAGAAAAGTTCTTTGTATGGTCATCACAATTTCGTGCCATTACATTGAATACCATCCTGCGGTAAAGTTGTTCTGCATCGGTATAGGGCAATAACATACTTCGCATGGTTTCGAATAACTGTTCGTAACTGAACGAATTAATATCATTAAAATCATAGTGAGCGATAGCACAAAAACTTTGAACATGAATTTTACCCTTCCCATGCTCTCTATCAAAACGTTTGGTCATAAAATGTGCTCTTCCATTTTCCTCAAGTAATCGACATTCCGTCATTTCAATTGCAGCTTCTTTAGCCATTAAATAGTAAGCCATCTCTACTCGTCCATAACCTGATGAAGTTCCGAGCTGCTGATCGGTAACACCATCAAACTTCAATAGCCAATGGGTAAATCCTTTCGGAACATCTGCCTGACCTGAACGAATTTCTTTTGTGTCGGGATTGAAAGCAATAACAGCCTTTGCTCTTGCCCCACCAGCTGAAGTACCTATTTTCAAGAAGTCGCTCAATGCCTTTGCTTCATCAGCAGTTAAGTTAGCATTAAATTGTTGCCTTCCTGTCAGTATCTCTTGTGCAATTTGAATCAAACTGCTCAGCTCAATTTTTGTTGCACCATTATTTGCTTTGGGTAAAACCGGTTCAAATTCTAAAGCACCCATTCCACGCGCTCCAATAAAACATAATAACTCAACAGGGTTCATGCTATTTGAAGGACGACCATTACTTGCCAACCAAGCGTTAATTAAACTGCTACCATATTTATCCGGTAGTACGTCCGCTAAAAGACCAGGCAAGCCCTTAAAAGTTGTTGTATTTCTTAATTCTGGAAAGGAAAACACTTGTTTTTCTGCACCACTAATGGGCATTTTCAATGGAGATAAATCCCATTGATTCGCAAGAAAAGAAGGTTCGTATTCAAATGAAGCCAAACCACTATTTGTATCCCATGCAATTGCTCCAACTCGTTTGTTCCAAATATTGATGAATGCTGTTGTTATCATTACCAATTACTTTTAGGTTTTTTGTTTTGACTGTCTTTTTTAGCACTTGCTCTTTGGCGTTTATTTTGTTCCAACTTAGCAAGTTGTAAGGGGCTAAATTGTTGCTTTATTTCAAAATGCTCAAAGATTTGAAGCTGCTCTAGTGCTCTCAAAATTTGTATAAAAGAAAGTAACGTTCCACCTCCACCTTTTTCAATTTGCACCATTGTGGAACGATTAATTCCTGCCGCAGTAGAAACTTGTTGTTGTGTTTTATTTTGCTGCAATCTCGTTTGTTTAACAAATTCACCCAATTGTTCCAGCATTGCAGGATCGCTCATTGCGTGCCAATATTTGATACTTTTTTCCATCATTCAGCCTATTAATACGATATAATGTTTACCAATACCAACATTAGATTTGATATAAAATGTAGGCATATTCCACCACAAACATACATTTTCTTTTTCAATGTTGGTAAAAAGCAACATTTAATGTTGTAAAAAAGTATGGCTTTTGGAATGTTCTTAACGATATTGGTAACGAGCCCTTTCAGGGTGAACCAATCGAGCTCTAATTCAATAGTGTCGATTTTGGTAAGCCCCAATGGTTTGATAGCGATAATGGTGTCTTCGGCATCAGATTGCGCGAGCATTTTGCCCTTGCTAGTGAGCGTAACAACGGGTTTTGTCAACTTCACAGAATCTCGAGAAGGATTATTGATCTCGACCTCGGTTCTAAAGGTAATTCCACCAAGATTTACTGAATGGATGCGCGGATTAACGAGCTTAGCATTTGCCATTTCAGAAACATTCTGCATTCTGAGAAGTCTGACAATGCCATAAAGTACTCCAGCACCAAGAACTAATCCGACCGCCTTATTCATTTCTTCTCTTGCTGTTTGTTGAAATAATCGGTCAGCCGCTTTGCCAGACAATCCATGGATTTCTTCACGATGTATCCAGCAGCAGCTGAAGCCGCAGCATAGATCACCACATTGGATAGTCCAGGTAATGTAATCTCAGTAAGAATGGGTTTAGCTGTTACAGCTTTAGCTACTCCTCCGAGAACTCCGGAGGCCGTTGTAAAAATGGAAGTATGCGAATGTTGAGACATGAAGTTTTGCTTCGATTAGGAAACAAACTTCGGGAATGGGAAAGTGTGGAAAAGTAGTATTTATCGTTACTAGGTAATACAATGTTAAATTAGGTTGTTTTCTATTTAGAAATAGAATTATCTCTAGTATCGAAATAATGGATTGATAATAATTTTGAATAAAAAAACAGCATGAATAGGTACAAGAGAAAAATTACAGCCGAATATTATGTTTTAAATGTAAAACTACTTCCCGCTAATGAAAATTCAGAAAATAAATATTCCAAGTTAATTGAGACTTGGTTTCAAAATGATAATGCAATAATAACCAAAGGGGATAAACGACATTATTACGTACTTAGGGAACTACAAAAAATCGATAATGGTAAGATATATTATGGCGTTATTACTTAATACGTTTCATTTGATAACATTGATTTTGTCGATAACACAACAAAGAAAATAATTCCAAAGCCAATTCCGAATAATATTGAAGGACGTGTAAGTGAATATGAATTTGTTTTTATTCCAGCTGTTCATCGATTTGCGATAATCAAACTCGGAAAAATTGATTCTAAAGTGAAACGTTTGGGTGCACCATTAGGTAAAATTCAGGAAATCATTAAATCGGCATTTGATATTAATTTGGAGGTGGGGCATGAAACAATTGTAGAAATCGAACAAGAAGATTTTCTCTTTGAGGAAATTTTAAAAAGTGATTTATTGTCATTAACGTTCAGAGTAAGTTATACTAATGATGATATCTTACCTGAAGGAAAAGAGTTTATTGACAATTTATTGAGAAATTCTAACATAAGAAATTTTTCAGGTAAGTTAGATCCAGATGATACAGGGTCAATTAATACTGAAGAAAGTTTTGTAAGGGGCATACTTGAATTAGCTAAAGAAAATGGTATGGTAAAAGCAACCATTCGAACTGATAAGGAAAAGAAGATAATAAATTCGCTTGATTTCCCTATGATTAAATCTGTCGAATCTGAAGACAACAAAGATCGATTCATGACCTTCATCAAAGGCATTCATTCATATTTAACTGAAAGAAAAAATGGATAAGAAAGAAGAAAAAATTAACAAAATAAAAGAACTTCACCCTTTGGACTTCAGAGGATTAGCTCAGATATATCAATTTCGCAAGATCCATAAAAACAAAAGTTTTATTTTCTCAATAGGAGTTGCATTAATCTGTTTTCAAATTATCCATTGTTCAGGAATCGACTCAATAAAGTTAAGAGGTGTTTTAAACAATTTGATTCAAATAGGATTAACATTAAATGCTGGGCTGATTGGTTTATCTCTAACTGGATTAACTTTAATTGTAACTTTTGGGAGTGAAAAATTACTAATGAAAGGAATTGAGTTGAATTACGATAAGAATTTTCAAAATGAAAAGGTAAACGAGGAGTTGGAATACTCTATGTATCAAAAATCAGTTGCAAAATTTACATTTTCGATTTTAGTGCAGATAATCGCACTTTTTCTTTTTATTTCCTACTCAATAAATGGAAGTTTTGGTTGGAATATCCAAAATCATCCTGTTTTTTTTAATAATTTTTTCATTTTCGTTGGACTTTTCTTCATAGCTTACCCCTTAGCTTTGGTTCTTCAAATGACCTTGAATATATTTTCCTTAAGTCAAATTAATCACATTGTTTATTTTTACGATGAATACAAAAAGAAAAATTTAAACAACAATTAACAAGTTATAAATTCAACAATCATATCTTAATTTTAACCCCCAATACTTCCCCACAAATCATCCGTTTTTTTCAACTTCTTTGCAGCCAGAATATCCTCTTTTTCTTTTTCGATTTCTTCATTAGAACGGGCTTTGTAAAAGCCATTGATGATGCAATGTCTGATGAGTTCATTGGCAGACTTTACTTTAAACTTTTTCATCAGGTTTGTACGAAGGAGATCCAAATTTTTCTTGGATGTAAAAACTGCTGCTGCGATTTCTTTCCCTTGTTTTCCATCACAAATCATTCGTAGAATAGTTAAATCACGCTCATCTAAATCCAGGTGCTTCAATCTGCTCTGAATTCTTCTGTCTTTTGCCACTGAATTCAGTATAGCGCTATTCATTTCCTTATTGCTGTAATCGTCGCCATTGAATACTTTTGTGACAGCTGATATCATTTCTCGGTCTGAACATTCCTTTAGTAAATAGGCGTCAGCACCTTTTGATAGCACTTCAAAAATGATTTCTTCGTCATCATGCATAGTGAGGATGACAACCTTTATCGGGGATTCAATTCTTTTCAACTCCTTTAGTACATCAATGCCATTTAGAATAGGCATTTCGAGATCTAAAAGAACAACATCAATTTCATGGTATTTGAGTTTGTCGAAAAACTCTTGACCATTAGCGGCGCTAAAAATAAAATGGAAAGCAGGTATTTCTGCCAGCATTTTTGACAAGGAATTTCTAATTAATGCGAAGTCTTCTACTAGGGCAATTCTAATTTTCGGCTGATCCTCCATCTTTCATCTGAGTTTGATCCAATTTAGTGATAAGCTCAATGGTACCGTAATCACTGAGTCTTTTAAAGATAACTTCACCATTAATGACATTGAGCCTATAATTAATATTTTCAAGCCCAAGGCTATCTGATTCTGACAGTAAACGTGTGAAATCACGCTGTGTCAACGCAATTCCATTGTGACTGATTTTCAGTTTAAGAAGTTGTTTATCGTAGGTCAACTCCATTTTTATCTCAGTCGGATAACTATGTTTAAACAGATTCGTAATTAGTTCACCTGCTATGTAATAGTAATGCGTAGAGACCAATTCCGGAATGGTCAAATCTTCAGGAACATTGTGCGTAAAATCAAACTTTTCTATGAATGTCCCAGACTTTTGTTTGGTCATATTATCCAATGCCTTCACCAAACCAAATTTCGTCAAATATTGTGGCGTCAATCCTTTGGCAATATGTCGAATTAATTTAATACTCTCGGCCAAATGTTCCTTTGCCATACCAATTGACTTGTAATCAACTTCTCCATCTTCAGAATTATCCTCAAAATTGACCAAGTTCTTCTGCGCAAAGGAAAGAAGGGCACCAACATCGTCATGAAGCTGGCGCCCTATCTCTACACGTTCTTTTTCTTGCGCCGATATCGCAACCTCAAGTTTTTCTAATTCCTTTTTTCCCTCCGTTTCTTTGATCAGTTTATCGGAGAGTTCTTGTATGCGTTGGTTTTTTTTTGATAGCAAAACGATACCTAAACTCATTAAAAATGTGAATAGAATACAAACCCAAATTAATAATACTAAATCTTGCGCTTGGACCATACAAAATATAGAAAATGAAGATTTAGAAATATAGCGAACATTGCATAGATTGGATAGATCCACTCGCTGATATAATCATTAAATCTTCGAAATGGATCAAAGAGGAAATAAATAAAAGATATACAATGAAAAACAAATAGTGATCGAACAACAGTAAATTCAGATTTTTCGATTTTTTTCGATGAAAACAAAGAGATGAATAATAATATCGAAATAGATAGATAATTTGTAATTAAGCTGATTTTGTTCAATTCATAAATTGAATTAAAAAATATTATTTCCACTAAGAAAATAATAAACGGTAAAGTATAAAGCCATCGATATTTAAAACTGGTTAGTTTAATAAAACCTTTTACATATGAAATCAAAAGTAAATTTTCTATTAAAACTGATATATGAAAAATGGGAAAGAAATTTAATCCAAAAATTTGATCAACAACTAACGCACTTATGTCTGAGATGCATTTAATTGCAAACCAAATAATTAAATAAAGATTTATTTTTTTCGAGATTTTCTTAAAAAGAGTTAAGCACACCAAAAATGGTATACATTCACTTATCAATACAATATAGAAAAATATTAAAGTCAAGAATTTAATGGATTTGAATTTCCACACCCTCCAGGACATGGGTACATTCCGTCAGCTATTAAACCATCAGTTAAATCATTTTGATTAGAATCAGCTGAAACTGCAACTAAGGTTAAAGAATCAGTTGAATTTTTGGCAAAATAAAATCTTAATCCTTCGCTACCATTTTGATTCAACATCTGTTTAATTTTTTCTTTACCCATAAAAACACCAATAACCTCTCCTGGTTGAATTGTATTTCTGTAACGCTTTGTCATCTCCGACCCTTCTTTTAGAGTGATAAATTCACCCTCATTTCCATTAAAAGACATAATTAAAAATTTTAAAGTTAGGTGACAAAATTAAAACCCAATGACGCCGAAAAATTGATAATCTTAAATCAATTTTTGTTGAAATTATAAAAAAATAGAATGTTTTCTAGTTTTAGTAGAAAGTGTTCTGGTTTTCGGGGTTGAGAGTTGGAGAATTTGACACCTTACAGTGAAAATAAAGTTTATTGGAATACTTTTGAAAGAGATTGGAATCGAACGCTCCAAAATTTCGGAAATGGTTCAACTTTTAATCAGGATTGGTATGTTGGCGGTAATGCAAGATATTCTGGTGATTGGTATGCTTGGACCCCAAATACTGTTAAGGATCATAATACAGATTTTGAATTATTCAATTCTCAATCAGAAATTACTAATGAAAGTTATAAATCCTACTATAACATTGTAAAAGTTAACTAGATTTGTTGGGAGTTAGTTAATATACTAACTCCCTTTTTTTTGTTCATGTATCTTGTAAATAATTATGAAAATTTATATTGTTTTTATTTCTCTGTTAATAAATTGCTGTTTGTTTTCACAATCATTTATTGAATCAAGTTATAATATTGCTTACAATGGTCGAAATGTCAATTTATCTTACCTAAAGAAGGTGAACAACATGACAATCTCTGGTGGACTTAAATATCATTTTAATCAATTTGAAAAAGTTCCGTTGAATTCGTTCTTTAAAAACGCTGCTTATGCCGTGAATTTTACTGAAAAAATAGGCCTTCAAATTGGACTCGATTATTCCATTTTGAAGAGGCCCAATTTTCAGTTAGGGATTTTTTACAACAACCAAATTTCATTCATTTCACAGGTGATAAAGGCATTGTATGCCTATGATCAACTTGTTCCGAATCCAACTTCTGAATTTGATTACTCCTACGTCAAACATCAACATATTTTTGGACCCGTTTTCGAAAGTGAAAATACCATCGGCGTTTCTCTTAAAACAAAACTTTCACCTCAATTTTACACTGTTTTAAGAGGTGGCGTTGGCATCATGTTCTGGAAAAACACAGATCCAAGTGTTATTTTTACGAGCAACCTGAATCAACATGGTCATTTGTTTACCAATTTTGGAAGTATTGGAATCGGGTATATTCTATCAACTAGGACGAAGTAAGGGATTTTTGTAAGTTTGTCATGTTGCGGCAGTAATTATTGTTCATCAATCGAGACATCCCAACAGATGAAATGAAGGTAGAAGTACACTTGTCATTTGATGCATTTTTTATAACTATTTTGAATTTCTACATGACATGGTACATAGACTTAAGTCCCAATTGATTTTTTTATTGATTTTGCTGTCATTCGGGAATATTTACTCGCAAGTGACTTTTTTTGGTTCGATAAATCTAAATTATAAAATGAGTTTCAATCAGTCCTATTATAAAAACGCACCTATAAATGGTACTTTAGATTTCCCAGAATTTAGTACTGTACAATCATACATTACATTTGATCAACCCAAAAGAATCGCTATTAGTTTTGGTCTTGAATTTAAAGATCATCGTTTTTACATCGAATCACTAAATGATGCGGTTTCCAGTCAGAGCATATTGAATGTTCGTTATTACGACCCTGTGAGCAATTCATATATTAATTTTTCCTCTAATTCAAAGGATAGAACATTTCAAAAACGATTTTCATTGAATTACGAATATCAATTTTTCGGAAAGAATGATAAAACAAATTTTTTTATTAATGGTTCAATTGGCTTATGCCATAGAGCTGGTCCCAAAGAAATTTCTCCTGCAGGAACAATGTCATCGAACTTGAATTTTTCACCTTCCCTTCATATGAGTTATAGCTCAAGCGCTTTTACCGCTGTAACCAAAAATGCTTTTAATTTTGGTTTAGGGATTGGCTCAGATTTATTTTACAAAAAGCACTATATATTGAGCATAAGCGCACGCTTTGCTTATAGTAAACAGAGTCTTTATTTTAATGAAAATACAATTAAAGTTTATAAACCCAACTCAACTCAAGAATATAAAATAAATCAAGATTTTTTATGTTCTGGGATTTATTTTGGCATTTCAAGAAATTTTCAATTATACCCTTGGAAACCTGTAAAGTGTAAGTTGTTCGAAGCAAAAAGCAAAATGCTGACTTACAATTAATGTGTAATTAAATCAACATGAATCATTAGAATGGCTGTAACTTAAAATTTATTTTTCTTTTAACAGTTTTTTAATTAGGAGCGTAGATTTAGCTTGGTAATCCTCTTTCGAATTGAGTGTAAAACCGCTGAATCGTCGAGCTTCTCGTCCATTTTTATCGTATATAATTTCATAAGGAAAGCTCTTTATACCTAGCATTAGGTTGGCTTTTTCATTGGGATTGTGGTAACAATTTTCATCCATTCGGTAATGCTTTTGAAAAACATCCATTGAATCCACACAATGAATTGTGATCAATTTGAACGGTTGGTTTGCAAAAGCTTTCTCCAACAACTTTAAGGACGGGTGTTTTTCACGACATGGTTTACAAGCATAAAAGGTGAAATTGACCAAATACACCGTGTCGTTTGATAAGTGCAAAGTTTTTCCTTCTAAAGAAATAAACGTTTTACTGAGTTTATTGAACCCTGTCGCATCTGTTTTTTGCGGTGGCGCAATGTCTTCAACTTCTATGGTGCTGTAAATACTTTGTGCATTCCACAAAACGAGCAAACTCAATACAAAAGTTCCTATACCAAACCACCACTTTTGTAGTTTTACAAAACTTCCGATGGCAGCACCGAGTATCAATAATGCACTTGAATTATACAAAGGAACAGTCAAATTGTGCTCTTTAAACATCAGGAAGAGAAGCAAAATAACAAAAACTATAGCTCCGGTTAATCCGTACCCCTTTCGATAAATAATCGCAAACAAACACGACAGGAACAGTAGAAACAAGTGATTTTCAATCAATAATAGATCCGCTACTTCAAAGGTTAGCCATTGCACAAGAAAAAGGATCATAAAAAAACAAAAGGCGGACAGAATTATCCACCCAACCTGTTTGGCCAACTTCTTCATGAAAACAGCCTTCATTGCCCATTAAATAGATAGCTAAAAAATGTTCGGCAACCGAAGGTAAAATCCGAACTTTTGTTAGCTGTATGACACAAAAATAGTAGACTCATATCGACCAAGTTACATTAATAAATCGATGTATTTGACACGTGATTTACTTTTATTTCTTAAAAAATTTGCATTTAAGTTCGTAATGCAAGGCTTGAATCTATTTTACATCTTCTTGGTCTGGTATTCGGGAGTATTATAAGAATCATCCTGATCATTTACTATCCTTAATTCGCTTAAAAAATAATCTTTTACGAGTTGGATTTTTCGGGAGTACTCGCTATCGCTCGTGATCCCTGAAATGGGTTGCTATAAAGCTTACGAAAAGCTAAGCTGCTCTGCATCTTTGGCTATTTTTTGTTTTCCAGCCGCTTTCAAAAGCCAGCTTATGACACGTTGGTTTTTTTGGGAGTACTCGCTATCGCTCGTGATCCCTGAATGGGGTTGCTTCAAAGCTTACGAAAAGCTAAGCTGCTCTGCATCTTTGGCTATTTTTTGTTTTCCAGCCGCTTTCAAAAGCCAGCTTTTGACACGTTGGAAAACAAAAAAGCCAGCCTAAAGGCTAGCTTTTCGTATGCTTTGGCGGAGAGTGAGGGATTCGAACCCCCGGAACCTCGCGGTTCAACGGTTTTCAAGACCGCCGCAATCGACCACTCTGCCAACTCTCCGGGGCAAAAGTACATAAACTTTCAGAATTGACAAGCATTCTTTGGAAAATATTCTGAAAATATTTTTGAATGTTTACCTTTGCCCCATGAAACTAAAGCAAGTACCACTCGAGGAATTAAATGCCATGAACAAAGAAACACTCATGGAAAAACTTGGGATTCAATATGTTGAAATCGGTGAAAACTTTGTCGTTGCCTCCATGCCGGTGGACCATCGCACCAAACAACCGATGGGACTTTTACATGGTGGTGCCAGTGCGGCTTTAGTGGAAACAGTTGGATCGCTAGGTTCAGTGCTATTAATTGATCATAATACGCATTACGCAGTTGGACTCGAAGTCAGTGCGAATCATGTGGGTGGCATTCAAGATGGTGAGGTATTGGCGAAAGCGACGTTGGTACATGGTGGAAAAAGCACCCATCTTTGGTCCATTGAAGTCCGTGAGAAAGGTAGCGACAGGCTGATCTGTACGGGAAAACATACGGTCATGGTGCTTGAAAAGAAATAGATGAACTGCTTTTATTCAGCATTTCTTTCTCCCAAACAATTCGACGAAGTTCATGCACTTTGGAATGCAGAATACCCAGTAAAATTAAAGGATCGCTTGATTTTATTACTGAACGAAGCAAGCAAAACCAAGCACTTTTACTTCTGTAATGAGTCCAATGAAATCATTGCTTGGTCTGTGCTTTTTGAAACGGAAAAGGACCTCCGTTTTTCCATCATCGTTTCAAGAAAATACCAGCATCAACAACTGGGATCCAAATTATTGGCTGAAATGAAAAAAGAAAAGTTGCCATTCTCAGGATGGGTGATTGATCATGATGCAGACTTGCTTTCAGATGGAACGAACTACCGCTCCCCCCTAGCCTTCTATGTGAAAAATCACTTTCAAATCGACGAAACTTGCCGTTTAAATACGGAAATGATCAAGGCAGTGTTGGTTCGGTATCAACCAGAGAAATAAACGTACTTCGCTCTCGCCTCTCTCCATCCCGGCGGACTCGTTCTGACACATTGTTTTTCGCTCTGTTACTATCGTCTCTCCCCGATTTGCTGTCTCCACATGGCGTAATACAATCCTTTTTCAGCTAATAATTCATCGTGTTTTCCAGTCTCGACAATCACTCCTTTTTCCAAAACGAAAATTTTATCCGCATGCATGATGGTCGATAATCGGTGTGCAATCAATACCGTTATGTGCTCCTTGTGACTACCAATCGATCGAATTGTATTTGAAATCGCTTCTTCAGTAATGGAATCCAAAGCGGAAGTGGCTTCATCGAAGACCAATAGTCTTGGCTTGCGTAACAATGCTCGTGCAATGGACAATCGTTGTTTTTCCCCTCCAGATAACTTCATTCCTCCTTCACCAATCACTGTGTCAATACCGTGCTCACTTCGGGCTAACAATCCTTCACAAGAGGCTTGACTTAAGGCAAAATCCAATTCTTCTTGCGTCGCATCTGGTTTCGTGAATAATAAGTTCTCTCGAATCGTTCCTGCAAATAATTGGGTATCCTGTGTGACAAATCCCAATTGCTGTTGCAATTCATCTCGGTCAATTCGTGTCGATTCAATATCGTTGTAGAAAATCTCACCTGTTGGCGTGGAATATAATCCTACCAATAACTTCACTAAGGTACTTTTACCCGATCCACTTGGACCAACAAAGGCAATGGTTTCTCCTTTTTGAACGTCAAAACTAATGTGACTCAATGCGTCGTAGCTCGCGGATTTATGTCTGAATGTCAAATCCTTAAAAGCTAGTTTTTCAATGGTTTGCAAAGCAACTGGATGACTCGGCTTCTCTTCAATCGGTGTTTGAATGATTTTTTCAAAATTCAACAAGGATGCTTCTGCTTCTCGATAGGCAATAATCACGTTTCCAACCTCTTGCAATGGTCCAAAAATAAAGAAGGAATAAAATTGCAAAGTCATGATTTGACCCAGCGACAAAGATCCATGAAACAAGAGATACATCAGGAAAAACATGATAGACTGACGCAATAAATTCACAGTTGTACCTTGAATAAAACTAATGCTTCGAATTTGACGCACCTTTTTTAATTCTAACTGAAGGATTTTTCTTGTTCGGTCGTTCAATCGATCCGTTTCTTGCTGTGTTAATCCCAAACTTTTAATAAGTTCGATGTTTCGTAAGCTTTCAGTGGTACTTCCTGCTAATTGCTTCGTTTCGCTCATGATGGTCATCTGTACCTTTTTGATGCGCTTGGATAAAAAGCTAATGAAGAAACTCAATCCAGTGGCAGAAAGTAGATACAGAAGAATCAATCCTGGTTGAACCGTAAAGGCATACACCATCACGAAAACCAATCCAACAATCGATACAAAAAGAATATTGATGAAGCTCATAATAAAGCGCTCTGCATCTGTTCGTACCTTTTGAAGAATATTCAATGTTTCACCACTTCGCTGGTCTTCGAACTCATTGTATGCCACCTGCAACGTGTGCTTGAGTCCATCCGTGTAAATATCTGCACCTAATTTTTGAATGATCAAATTGATGGCATAATCTTGAAAAGCTTTCGCTGTTCGACTCACCATCGCTACACCAATCGCAGCGGCAATCAACCACGCCACGCCGGAAATAAATTGAGATTCAGAGAAATCCTTCGGATGTGTTGCGAAACGATCAAGAATCTTTCCAAAAATATATGGATCTAACAAAGAAAAAACTTGGTTGACACTCGCTAGAAACAAGGCCAAAACGACAAGTGATTTGTATCGTCTTAAATAAACAAATAAAATTTTCATGTAAAATATGGGTTTGCGCTGCAAAAATACAAAACAATTCGTCCTTCGGCTTTGTTTCTTTTAAAGAAGGATACGGAATCCGTACCTTTACACGATATTTCAAGGTTTTTCCAACATAAAACCAGTTTAATTGCACGCATACAAATGTTAAAATACCGAATTCCTGGTCAAACAATTACTTCTCTATCTGGAAGATTTATAAAAATTGAATCGGCTAATATACAAGGATTTACACTGATTGATTTCAACAAAAAAAACAACTACATTTTTCAAGAAGGACCAGAGTTTCAGAAAGAAAATAATCCCTTACTCCCACTTCCTTATGTTCAATCCAAGGAAGATTACCTTGCGCAATCGAAACAGGTCATTGAAACCTTAAAAAGCGAAGGGGATTTAGAGAAAATTGTTTTTTCACGTATCAAACAGGTTGAATTTCCGAGCGACGGTAATTCATTGTTTTACAAACTTGAATCCGCCTATCCGAATGCTTTTGTCTATTATTTTAAAGACCCTGAATTGGGCGAATGGATTGGCGCCACACCTGAAGTCCTTGTTCAAGGTGAAAACGAGCATTTTTCCAGTGTTGCTTTGGCTGGAACGAAAAAAGCAGAAGAAACAAACGATTGGGGCGATAAAGAAAAAGAAGAACAAGCATTTGTCAGTCGTTATCTCGCAGATAAATTGCGTCAATTTGAACTTCGTGCTCTTCAATCCGATGGACCCAAAACGATTTTTGCAGGACCCTTAGCGCATCTACGGACTGATTTTCATTGGCAATCTCATTCAGAACTTGCATGGAAAGTAGCGCAAGACCTCCATCCTACTCCAGCTGTGAGTGGAACACCAGTTGATTTGGCCACAAAATGGATCTTACAAGAAGAAAAACATGCGCGATCTTTTTATGCTGGAATCATTGGGGAACGTCAAGCTCAACACATGAATTTATACGTTAATCTACGCTGTGCGCAAATTATCGACTCACATCTTTACTTGTATTTAGGTGGTGGATTCACCTCGGACTCTGATCCAGAAAAAGAATGGGAAGAAACCGAAAATAAAAGCAAAACCCTACTCAACCTCCTTTAAATTTCAGTATTTTTGCGGGATGATTTCCAGCTCAAAAATCATGGTTCAATTGATTGTCGATCAGCTTCTCGCTTACGACATTCGAAAAGTGGTGGTTTCTCCAGGCTCGAGAAATGCTCCTTTTTCCATTGCTTTTGATGAACATCCTGAAATCGAAACATTTGTTGTGCACGATGAGCGTTCCGCTGGATTCATTGCACTCGGAATGGCACAAGAATTAAACGAAACCGTTGCCCTTTGCTGTACCTCAGGAAGTGCTTGTTTGAATTATTATCCTGCCGTTTCAGAAGCGTATTATCGTTCGATTCCCCTTTTGGTTTTAAGTGCGGATCGTCCGGCTTCATGGATCAATCATGGTGATGGTCAAACCATTGTGCAACGCGATGTGTATAAAAATCACATCATGGGTAGTTTAGAACTTGATGAAGATCTTTTTAAAGAAAAGTCCATTCAAGAGCACCAACGAGAAATCGCTCAATTACTACAGATGAACAACGGGAATTGGAAAGGCCCCATTCATTTGAATGTCGGACTGAATGAACCCTTGTATCAAACGGTGGAAAAAACCACAGATTTCACTTTTAAACTGCCCGCATTTCAGGAAGTTCAGTGTGTTGATCAAGATGAGATGGATGTAATCATTCAAGAATTTAACCAACATAAAATCATGGTTTTATGTGGTCAAATGGCACCAAACCCTCGATTACAGCAGGAATTGATGAAGTTCGCTTCCTTTCCAAATGTTGTCGTGCTGGTTGAAAACACATCCAATATCCAACACGATCGATTTATTCATTGCATCGACCGAACCTTAAATGGCATTGATGCAACAGATACAGGATTTGAACCGGAAATATTAGTTACCGTAGGAGGAGCAGTCGTCTCGAAACGAATCAAAGCTTATCTTCGTCAAGCAAAAATTCAAAAACATTACAAAATTGGCGCGGAATTCCCTGAAATGGATACCTATCGTTGCCTCACTAAATGTTTTCCTATCTCAGCTGATGACTTTTTCGCTCAAGTAAACGAGTACGAACTGCAAGCGAATCAACATAATTTCAATGGAAAATGGAAACGCGTGGATATTCTTGCAAAAGACCGTGCGTTTGATTATTCGTCATCCTTCGAAAACTTAACGGATTTACAGGTATTTCAAGTGATTCAGGATCTCATTCCGGATCATGTCACACTGCATTTAGCGAATAGTTCAGTGGTGCGTTATGCACAATTATTTGACCCCATCCCGGGTATTCAATACGAGTCCAATCGTGGCACAAGTGGTATTGATGGCTCCACCAGTACAGCTCTAGGAACAGCTATCGCCAATCCGGATAAACAGCAAGTACTGATCAGTGGCGATATTTCATTCATCTACGATAGCAATGCTTTGTGGTATCATCCATTTCCGGCAAATTTCAAGATGATTGTCATTCAAAATTATGGCGGAGGGATTTTTAATATCATTGCTGGACCCGCAGAATCGAAGCAACGAGAACGCTATTTCGAAGCAAAACAAGTAAAAAGTCCAGCGGCAATTGCTGCAGCTTACGGACTTCAATCAAAAGTATTGACTTCGCTTTCAGAATTAATGGATGAATTACCTTTGTTTTTCGAACCGACATCTAAAATCAATGTATTGGAAATCCAAACGGATGACCTCCATAATGCACAAGATTTAGCACATTATTTTCAATTTTTAAGAAATTCATAACACATGGACGCATTTTTATCTTCATTTGACATTTTAGGTACGGTTCAAGGTTGGACCTATTTATTGATCCTTACCTTATTAGAAATCGTACTTGGCATCGACAACATTATTTTCATTTCCATTGTAACAGATCCTCTTCCACGAGTGAACCAACGAAAAGCCCGATTGATTGGATTGAGTTTAGCTTTGATTATTCGAATCCTAATGTTGAGCGTCATTTCTTGGGTTATGACTTTGGATGAACATCCGTTATTCACCTTGATGGGACAATCTTTCACAGGTCATAGCTTGGTACTTCTCATTGGTGGACTCTTTTTGATTTACAAGTCTGTTACAGAAATGCATTCCAGTGTCAAAGGCGCTGAGGAAGCTCACAATTCCAAAGAAAAAAGCACCTTGAGAGGTGTGATTATGCAAATTGTGATCATCGACTTTATTTTTAGTTTTGACTCCGTGATTTCGGCTGTCGGAATGACCAATGATATTTCTCAACAAACGCATGCAAACCCCTTAATTATCATCATTTTAGCGGTGATTGTTTCCATGATCGTCATGTTGTTATTCTCTCGTCCAATCAGCGATTTCATCAACGAGCGTCCAACCATTAAAATGATTGCGCTTGGATTCTTGGTGACCATTGGGATCCTTCTCATTGCAGAATCTTTTGGAGAACATGTTCCGAAAGGATACATCTACTTTGCCCTTGTATATTCGTTAGTGATTGAGTTTCTCAACATCAAGATGCGCAAAAACAAAGATGCATGACAAAGGAAGAAGCGTCCATTTATTTAGCACTTCCGGATGCTGAAGACGTAGCGGATGCTATTGAAGCTTGTCTATTTCAATCCAAACAGGAGTTAATTCAAAAGGCGGATCAGGTGCTGCTTTTTGCGGCAAAAGAAAAAAAGTTCCATCTTTTACAAGAAGCTGGATTGACACTTGGATTTGTTTTCCCAACAAATCTGTCTATTGATATCGCAGCGCTTGATTTTGACTCTATGGAATCTGCTTTTCAATCCTTCCATCAAGTACGTTCAAACATTCTTCGTCAACTGAATCAAACCGCTTCTTTTCACGGATTGATTGCCATTCAGCAAGCCTTGTTTAGGAATCATCAAGAATGGACAAAATATTGGCGTCAAGTTCGACTTCCCTTGATTGAAACCGAAGTTAAAATCTCCTCAGTGATTGATCCCATGCGTTTTTTACAATGGATTTTACACCTGAAGGAACAAGGAATCACACGTTTATCCGAACTTCAAGAATCGCAAATACCTTCTGATATTCAACACGAGATTTGTCGCTTACAAAAGCTACACGAACGATTTCAGTAAACTATTCGGCCCCACCTTCGGTTCCAGGTAATTTTGATTTATTGGAAATTTCTAATTTTCCAAATTTGTAGCTTGCAGAAACAAAGAATCGACGCGTCAACCATTTGAATTCCGCCGTTTGTTGTACTCCCGGACGATCCACAGCCATGTAAAAACCTTGCTTGTTGAAGATATCCGTCACGCGTGCGCCTACAGTCCATTTTCCAGCTTTTAATTTCTTTTCGAAAGCCAGATCAATTGGACCTTGACGTTGGGCAATCCCCTGAACAGTTACACGAGGACCGTTATACGTTACACTCAGTTGAATGGTCGCTGTTTTCTTCCAGAATTCTACAGAAGAATTGTATTTGAAATTTTGGTTGAATCCTTGGCGATTCGGTAAATCCACTTGATTTGTTTGGTACCAAATGTAATTGGCGTTGTAGGAAAAGGTATTTTTCCACCATGTTTTCGGTCTAAACATCCACACAAATTCAGTTCCTAAACTTTTCGTTTCAGCAATATTCATGAAAGTTACAGCACTTGTTCCGTTTGGATAGAATTCCTTTACTCGTGAAATAACACCCGTACTGCTGCGGAAATAAGTACTCGCTGTAATGGAATATTTTGCCTTTTCCAAGGAATAACCTAAATCGAAGGAATGGATGTATTCCGGTTGCAAATAAGGATTTCCTGTTCGCAAATTATAAGGATCCGAATAATTGGTAAAGGGATTCAAATCGGCAGAGGCAGCACGTGTAATGCGACGACTGTAACTCAAACTAATTTCCGATTTCGGCTTGAAGGCATAACGCACATGGGCTGAAGGAAATAAATTTAGATAATGATTGACAATACGAATTGAATCTGAGATCAGATTTGGAATCTGGTACGCATCTTCCGCTCTTAATCCTCCTTGAAATTTAAAACGATTAATTTGTTGACCATAAACTGCATACAAACTATAGATTTGTTCTTTATAGGCGTATAAGAAATTTGCCATGCTGTCCGCGACATTGCTTTGGCTATTCCAATCGTAATGAGACGAATACGTATCCACCAATTGATCACGTAGAATGGCTTTCGCGCCAGATTCAAATCGCGCACCGATCTTTGGCAACAAATAGGTAAAATCTGTTTGTAATGTGGTGATGTTATTTTTTTCCTTGTTATGTAGTTCTTGTTTTAAGTATGGAATGGCATTCAATGTTGAATCCAATGCATAATAACGTTGTAGGTAATATCCTTGCGTATGTTCGTTCCCCAATGATTGACTCGCATCAAAACTCAAACTCCCTCGGTCATTTTTTAAATCATACTTGTAATACGCATTCATGTCGTAATTGTGCTGTTGAGACGGATCATAAGACATACGTTGCCACAAGCTATCTCGCACGCCCGTTTCATCATAAGTCGAGTTCCATAAATCCCCTCTCCTATCTCGCACACCAATATTTCCAGTTGCTGAAAATCCGAGTGTATTTCTCGCTTTCAAATTAACATCCATTCCTAGTCGAAAGGTATGTCCTGCATTCAAATCCGTCCCTAGTCGACTTTGATTTAAATGAAAATAATTCGTTCCTGAATTTTGAATGATTTCGGAATAATTATTTCGATAGCCATCCAAATAACGTGCGTTGTACATACCGTACACATTAAAAATTCCGGTACGATAACTCAAGGAAACATTTCCTTCAGCGATATTTCCACCATGAAGATAAGCAGAAGCTAAATTGGTTGAAACCAAACCATTAAATCCACTTAACTTATTCTTTTTCAATACAATATTGATAATTCCAGAAGTTCCATCAGGATCGTATTTCGCCGAAGGATTCGTCACAATTTCGATACGCTCAATCGAACCAGCAGGAAGTGCATCCAATAAAGATTTTCCATTTCCACCGCTCAATGAACTTGGACGTCCATCAATTAAAATAGTCACGGACCCTTCACCTCGAAGCATTACTTTTCCATCTTGATCTACTTCCACAGAAGGGAGACGTTGTAGAATGTCGTTCGCTGTACCACCACGAACATTTAAATCCTCAGCTACATTGTATATCTTCTTATCTATTCCCGCTTTCAACACTTCTTTTTCGGCAATGACCTTGATTTCTCTTTCCGTTTTTTCACTGATCTTCCTCATTTTCAATGTCCCAACATTAAAAATCACCGCCGTATTCTTTATAGTGATGGCGGAAACTAAAATGGGGTCGTAATTCGTAAAAGTCATTTTGAGATAGTACGTTCCAAGCGGACATGGGATGCTATATTTACCATCCACATCAGTGAAAGCACCGTTTACGATAGAAGAATCGGAAGCACGAAATAAGCGAACAGAAACATATTCAATGGCCTTCCCTGTTTGTTGATCAATCAGTTTACCTATTACGGTTCCATCCTCCGTTTGAATCGGCTTTTGTGCAGAGACGGATGCAATGGAAAAAAGGATAAAAAATAAGCGTAAAGAAAGATTTTTCATAAGTAATGCAAAAGTACAAAAAGGAGTTTGATCCAAGGAACAAATACCTTAACAACTAAAAAATCCTTCATATCCAATTAACGTTTTGCATTAGTAATAAATCCTTTGTTATAAAAAATGATTAACGATTTAACGGTATATAGATTGGACTTTTTGATTCTTTGAGATCAATCCAAAAGAACGAAGAGAATGAATCTGATTATAATTGTTTTATCTAATGTCCAAAAAAGTCTATTACGAAAGCACAAATCGAACGCTGGTTTTTTTCTTCATTCTCCTTCTGCTTCTCGCTCTTATGTTTACAACAGATTTTTATAAATGGCTCTACCATTTTGATCTTTGGGGTCAAGCCAAAAGAACGAAGAAATCCAATCAAAAAAGAATAAATAAGAAAAAACACTTTCTTTCCGTAACTTTGCAAAAAAAAATCCCCCATGACTTTTCGTGATTTGAATTTAAAGAAACCCCTTTGGAATGCGTTGGATGATTTAGGTTATGAAACGCCTACCACCATTCAAGCGGCAGGTTTCAATGTCATGATGTCAGGGAAGGATACCATCGGAATTGCCCAAACGGGGACGGGTAAAACATTGGCATATCTTCTTCCTTGTTTGTGTATGTGGAAATTTTCGAAAGAACCGCATCCACAAATCATTATTATTGTTCCAACGAGAGAATTGGTTGCTCAAGTTGTGACTGAAGTGGAGAAGTTAACCACGTATATGAACGTCGCAGTTGGTGGCGTTTATGGTGGAACCAATATGAATACCCAAATTGCGATGGTACTTCAAGGTTTAGATGTGCTAGTTGGGACACCTGGTCGTATTTTGGACCTAGCGGCGAATGGTTCATTGCAATTGAAACATGCAAAAAAAGTAGTGATTGATGAGGTGGATGAAACCTTAAGCTTAGGTTTTAGACCGCAATTACTCCGCATTTTTGACTATTTGCCGGTGAAACGTCAAAACATGGTTTTCTCAGCTACCTTATCAGAGGAAGTATCCGATTTTTTAGCTGATTATTTAACCGATCCTATTCGCGTGGAAGCAGCTCGAGCTGGTTCATCCATTGATAAAATTGATCAAATGGGATTCCATGTTCCAAATTTCATGTCGAAAGTAGCGTTGCTTCATCAGTTAGTGGGACAAACAGACGAAAAATCAAAAGTACTTGTATTCGTTTCTTCGCGTGCTCTTGCCGATTTGTTGTTTGAGGAAATGTTGGAAAGTTTGGGGACGTCTCTAGGCGTGATTCATTCGAACAAAGCACAGAATTTTCGATTTAGTACGGTTCAACAATTTCAGACAGGCGAAATTCAAGTATTGATTGCGACTGATCTCATCGCAAGGGGGATTGATGTAACAGATGTTTCTCACGTGATCAATTTTGATATTCCAGAAAGTCCAGAAAATTACATTCATCGAATTGGACGAACGGGACGAGCGGATAAAAATGGAATTGCCATTACTTTCGTTTCTGAAAAGGATCAGTCTTCATTGGCATCCATTGAATCATTGATGCAGAAAGAACTTCCGTTTGTGGAGGTGCCTTCAGATGTGACATTTACGGACGAATTATTGGAATTCGAGAAACCAAAAGTTTCGATTCCTGGAAAAATCATCAATTTGCCGAAACGTGAAAATGTTGGTGCATCCTTTCATGAAAAGAAAGCGAAAAATAAAAAAGTAAATGTGCGCTACAACCATAAAAAAGCCATGCAAGAAAAATATGGCAAACCCAAAAAGAAGCGCTAGTATTTTTTTTTTTTTGTTTTGAGGCATCCTTCCTTACCTTTGCAACGTCAAGAGTGGGCAATTAAAAATTAAATAAAATCACATGAAATTATCATTATCCTTTGTTTTTTCTGCATTTATTGGATTGGCATTTGGTCAATCAGTTAAATCAGAAGATATTACGTACACATACGTGAAACTCCCAACCAATCCAATTCAACCAAAAATTGAGAATTATTATTCAAACATCACTTCATCTGCCGAGGCTACAAATGCCAAGCTAATGGCGGAGTATGAAGCTGAAAAAGCACGTGCAGAAGCAGATTATCAACGTGAATTAGCTGATTATCCAGCAAAAGTGAAAGCAGCGGATGATAAATATGCGAAAGAAATGGAGGTTTACAATGCGAAATCTACTGCAACGAAAGTTATCGAAAAACAAATTTTGAATGAGAACACGAAGCCAGTGAAGGATTATGTTGCGCAACCTTATCGCCGAACTGTAGCACAACCTGTATTGAAAACAAGCTACGATTATCCATCTTTAGCTGCAACATATTTGGTTTTAGACGGATTCACAAAAGCACAAGTAAATGCGCTTTCATATACGGTGAACATCGAAGGGTTTGAACATTCTCAACCAATGATCAAGACAGAAGTGAAAGATGAAGTTTCAGTGAAAGATGGTGTTCGTTCAACCTATAAAGTGACGTATTATTGGATCGAATTTACTTATCGCATGCCGATGTCTGTGCGTATTTCTGGTGTGAACAATCAAGAGATTTTTTATGTCGCACCAGCTGAACTTTCGGCATTTAAAACATACAAATCAAGTTCATCTAAAACTTCTCCTTCTGCGGATTTTAATATGTTAATTAAATCGACAGAAGAGGCCTTGTTAAAGGAGAACTTGAAATTTATCAATCATTTAGTGAATGACCGAATTGGTTATGAAGTGACTTCTCGTGCAACTTCATTGGATTATGTAAAATCAAAAAATGATGCACACAACGATGTGCAGGAAGCGTTCAACAATGCGATGTTTGGATTGAAATCCTTGACATCAAACGAAGCAATGGCAAAACAAAAATTAACGGCTGCTGTTGATGCGTTCAAAGTGATTTTAACAGAGTCTGATGTTATGGATAAAAAAGCACGCATCGATAAAGACGTGACTGTTGCTATTTATTTTGACCTTTTAGAATGTTATTTTGCCTTGAGAAACACGGCTGATGCTGATGCTGCATTGAAAGCATTGGGGCAATTAGATCTTTCTAACCGCGACAAAAAACAAAAAGAAAAAATGGAAGAACTTTTCTTCGATTTAAACATGCGTAAAGCTGCAAACGGCTTGTAAGCTAGATGCATTCCAAGTATTGATGAGGCTCGTAGAAATACGGGCCTTTTTTTTGTGGTGAAAAAAATTAAACAAGCGTTTAAAAAAAGTTAAAAATTAAACAATTGTTTAAAATAAGTGTTTAAATTTGTGGCGCGAAAAAAGAACAATGAAAAAAGACTTAAGTACAGAGCAAAAAATCAAAGATGCTGCTCGCAAAGTTTTCATGACGAAAGGATTTTCCGGTTGTACAACGCGAGAGATTGCGAAGTCAGTTGGAATCAATGTTGCGCTACTCAATTATTATTTTCGATCAAAAGGTAAATTATTCGAACTCATTTTAGAAGCTGCACTTTCTGATTTCATTGAAGGAATGGTAGATGTGTTTAGTCGAGATTTGAGTTTAGAGGATAAAACTCGCTTGTTAATCGATAAAGAGTTTGAGTTTTTACGCAAGCACCCTGAACTTCCTTTGTTTATTCATGCGGGATTAAATCAAGAATCAGATTCGGAACTCGATCAGTCTAATTTTTTAGGACGCTTGCATCAAACGGGCATTTTTGAACAATGTGAGCAAGCTCAAAAAGAAGGCAAAATGCGCCAAGTAAACATGATCAACGTGACTTTGTTGTTTATGTCGAATTGTCATTTTCCCATCATGAGCAAGAAGCTAATTTGTGGCATCTATCAAATCAAAGAAAAGGAACACGAAGATCGAATCCTTGAACATCAAGAAATTGTCAAAGAAATGTTAATCAATTATTTATTTCCAAATACCTCAAAAAATGCGTAAATCTGTTTTATTCGCAGGACTATTTTTGGTACTTGCGCACTGGAATTCCGGTCGTGCCCAAGTACTAGATTTACCTACCTGCCTTCAGATGGCTGATACGGCCAATCTGCAAATTCGCAACGCGAATTTAGACGTGTTGATCAATGAGCGTCAACGTGAAGCTTACTTAGCTTCTCGCATGCCTCAATTGAATTTCAATGCGGATTACAAATACAATGCGGTGATTCCTGGTCAAGTGATTCCAGCTTCTGCTTTCGGTGGACCTGCTGGCGTTTATAACACAGTGAAATTCGGAGTGCCATATATTTTATCGAATAACTTACAATTGACGCAAATTCTATTTAATTCGCAAGTCAATTATGGTTTAGCTGCCTTGAAAATCAACTCAGAGCTTGTCGGGACACAACGAGACATTGCTGTGCAAGAAGTAAGATACCAAGTTTCGAATACCTTTTTCATCCTTCAGGGAATTTACCAACAATTGAAATTTATTGATTCCAACATTGTGCACACAAGAAGCATTTTGAAGAATATGGAATTAACCTTGGCTCAAGGACTCATCATTCAAACGGAAGTGGATAAAATCAAAATCAATGAATTGAGTTTGATGAATGCAAAATCTAACTTGTTAGCTTCCAAAGATCAAATGGAATACCTCTTGAAAATTTTAATTGGTTTGCCAATAAACGCCAATCTTGAATTATCGCAAGATGTCCTGGTGCAAAAAACCATTTTGAAGGAAGTAAATGCTCCCAATTTATTGACTTTGAACTTAATTGAATCGCAACGAAAATTAAATCAAGAGGAAGGCAAAGGAATACGAATGAGCTATCTTCCAAACTTGAATTTTTACGGGATTTACAATTATAATATCAACTTAAAACCAGAGGATAACTTCCGTAAAGGAATTCCAGGTGCTTTTATTGGCTTGCGCATGGATTGGAGCTTGTTTTCAGGAATGGAACGCATCAATAAGTCGAAAATCAATCAATTGAATTTGGAGAAAATCGACAATCAATACGAATTGGCGAATCAACAATTGGATTATGCGATCAATCAAAACAAACGACAAATTACGGTAAAAGCGGAGTCTTTAGAATTGAGTAAAGAACAATTGAGACTGGCTGAAAACGTTCACAACAATGCAAGATTAAAATTCAACGAAGGATTAATCAGTTCAAACGATTTAATCATGGCAGAAACTGGATTGGAACAAGCACAATCCAACCTTGTATCGGCGTACATTCAGTTGCGTCAAGCAGAATTAGAATATTTAAAATCAATCGGAAATATAAAATAATCAACATGAAACGAATCATCACCATTGCTGTTGTAGCTATCGCTATCATCGCTTTATTAGTTGTTAAACTTTTCTCAAATCAAGCAGCTGCTCAGGAAAAGATATTTATTTACGATGCGAAACAAGCCATTTTGGTTGAAGCGGAGCATCCACTGACACACACTTTTGATCGTTCCATGAGCTTTTTAGGGACATACGAAGCCAATCATCAAAACAATGTTGCTTCCGATGCATCTGGAAAACTCATCGAATTGAAAGTGAAAGAAGGAGATATGGTTGTAAAAGGACAAGTTTTAGCTCGCCTGGATAATGAATTAATTCAATTACAGATTGAGAATGCGAAATTAAACATCGCTCAATTGAAAAATGACAATAATCGATTTTCAAGTTTACGCAAGGATCAAGCTGTTTCAGCCGTTGAAGCAGAAAAAATGGAGTTAGCTTTAAAATCAGCGGAAGTACAATTGAAACAATTGCAAAAACAATTAAAAAGTACTGCGATTATAGCGCCTTTTAACGGTGTCGTGACAAAAAAGTTGGTTGATCTTGGCTCAATGGTTATGCCAGGAACACCAATCGTTGAATTAACAGACATTTCTTCGCTGAAATTAACCGTTTCCGTTCCTGAACGAGATGTGTTGAAATTTAAAAAAGGTCAAAAGGTGATTGCCAATGCGGACGTTTACGGGAACGAGGAGTTCAACGGAAATGTGACGATGATCGCTGTTCAAGCGGATGCCGCCCATAATTTCAAAATCCAAACAACGATTCAGAATAGTTCAAAAAATCGCATCATGGCGGGGATGTATGGTTCCGTTTCATTGGAAAATTCGACCAGCATCAGTGCACTTGCTGTTTCAAGAAAAGCATTAGTTGGATCGTCTAAAAATCCACAAGTTTATGTCGTTCGTAATGGCAAATCTGTGCTGATTTCATTTACAGCTGGAACATCTGATGGAGAATTCATTGAAGTGGTTTCTGGACTTACTAAAAATGACGTCGTTGTTGTGAAAGGTCAAGTGAATTTGGAAAATAATTCAAATGTTAAACTCGCTAAATAAGCTACAATGACACTGACAGAACTATCGATTAAACGTCCATCGTTTATCATTGTAATTTTTACGATTTTAATTGGTGGTGGACTCCTAAGTTACAATCAGCTCTCTTATGAGTTATTGCCTGATTTCTCTCCGCCATTATTAACAGTCACAACGACATATCCGGGAGCATCGCCTGCTACGGTTGAATCACAGGTGTCAAAACCGATGGAGGATGCCTTAAGTGGACTGGAAAACATCAATGAAGTAACGGCCTTTTCTTTGGATAATGCTTCTTTAATGTTGTTGGAATTTAAAGCTTCAGCGAATATTGATAAATCCTTGGAGGATGCACAACGCAAGATTAATAATGTCATTAATACCTTGCCCGAAGGAGCTCAAACACCAGTGATTGCGAAGATTGAACCGAATGCTTCGCCGGTATTACAAGTAAGCGCAGTGGCTTCCAACTTGGACGATCGTTCCTTAATGGAATTAATGGATGATCAAATTTTGCCGCAAATAAAACAAACGAAAGGTGTGGCGGAAGTACAAGTGATTGGTGGTGAGCGCCGAGCGTTTCGTATCAACGTTGATCAGGATAAACTGAAGCGATATGGATTAAGTTTGGCTAATATCAATCAAGCGGTTTCTGCTTCCAATGTGGAGTTTCCAACTGGAAAAGTAAAAGGTGATGGCGAACAAATGACCGTTCGTTTAGCAGGTAAATACCAGCAAATCTCTGATGTGGAAAATCTGATCTTGTTTGCCAAAGGAAATTCGAACGTGAAACTGAAAGATGTGGCAGAAGTTGTTGATGCGAGTGAAGATCAAGTGGCTGTGTCTCGACTAAACGGTGTGAATGGTATTGGACTTCGAATCAAGAAACAAAGTGATGCGAATGCAGTGGACATGTCCAAAGCAACGAAAGAACGATTCAAAGTCTTGGAGGAGAAATACAAAAAAGAAGGATTGAAATTTACCGTTGCAACAGATACGTCTCGTCCAACGGTGGAATCAGTTGACGCCGTTATTCACGATTTGGAATTGGCGGTATTATTAGTTGCTGCTGTGATGCTCTTGTTTTTACATAGTATGCGTAATGCATTTATTGTCTTGATTTCCATTCCAGCTTCCTTGATTTCCACGTTTGTAGCTATGTATTTGCTCGGATATACCTTAAACTTAATGACTTTATTAGCGATGTCTTTGGTGATTGGAATCTTGGTCGATGACTCTATCGTTGTCTTAGAAAATATTTATCGTCACTTGCAAATGGGTAAAAAACGTCGTCAAGCTGCCTTAGATGGACGAAATGAAATTGGATTTACCGCATTGGCTATTACCTTAGTGGATGTCGTGGTTTTCTCCCCGGTTGTCTTTATTGAAGGAACAATTTCGGATATTTTACATCAATTCTCTATTGTGGTAGTGGTTTCTACCTTGATGTCACTATTTGTTTGTTTTACCTTGACACCTTGGTTGGCTTCTCGTTTTGCAAAAGAAGTAGAATTGAATCCAAAAAATCCATTTCAAGCGATACTTTTATGGTTCGAGCGACGTGTAACCATATTTACGGAGCAATATGTCAAATTAGTTGGCTGGTCCTTGCGTCATAAATTCATTATGGCCGGCGTCATCTTAGGTATGTTTGTTGCCAGTTTTGCGACAATGGGATTGGGGATTGTTGGACAAGAATTCGTGGCACAAGGAGATCAAGGGAAATTCATGGTGAAATTAAAGTATGATAAAAGCACCACTTTCGAAGAAAACAATGCAATTACCTTGGAAATTGAACAGTTCTTATTGGCTCAAAAGGATGTCATTGAAACGGTGTTTGCTAACGTTGGTGGACCAAGTTCAGGAATGGGTGCTAGTTCATTTGGTTCGGAAAATCGATCTGAAATTACTGTAAAGATGAAGCCTGGGATGCAGAAAAAGTACCCGACGCTGAAATATATGGATGAAATCAGTCGACGTATTCAACAACAGCATGCAGGAATTGAGGTGAAAGCGTTAAACATCGGTATGGTGGAATCAGAAGAAGCGCCAATTGAAATGTTTCTTTCTTCCGACGACAATGACTTGTTGATTCATGAGGCAAGACGATTGAAAGCCAAATTGTTGACCATCCCAGGAGCGAAGGATCCAGCGATTTCAACGGACGACATCACGCCTGAATTACGCATTGAATTGGACCGTGAGAAAATGGGGCAATTGGGACTGCCGATCGCTGTGGTTGGAATGCAATTGCAAAACGCCTTAACAGGAAATGATGACAGTCAATTTGATGATAAAGGGCATGAATACGACATTCGTGTGATGGTCGATGCCTTTGATCGTAAAAATATTGATGATGTGAAAAGCATGACCTTCAATACTTCTGATGGAAAACAAGTGGAATTAGGTGAATTTGCCGAAGTTTCTGTGGAAAATGGAAATGGTACCTTGGAAAGAAAAAATCGTATTCCGAATACCACTCTGAGATGTTGGGTTCTGGGAACAGCAGCAGGTAACGTATCGGCAGAGATTGAGAAATATTTAGAGAAAAATCCATTGGATAAAAACGTGCGCTTAACTTGGGGTGGTGAAATTAAACGACAAAAAGAATCCATGGGTGCTCTAGGACTTGCAATGGGAATTGGATTGATTTTAGTGTATTTGATCATGGTGGCATTGTATGATAATTTCGTGTATCCTTTCGTGGTTTTATTCTCCATCCTAGTTTCCTTGATTGGTGCCATTCTAGCTTTGGCATTGAGTTCTTCGAATATGGGAATCTTTACCATGTTGGGAATGCTCATGCTACTTGGATTAGTCGCCAAGAATGCCATCTTAATTGTGGATTTTACCAATCACCTGAAAGAAAAAGGTATGTCAACTTACAACGCCTTATTGGAAGCAGTGAAGGAACGTATGCGTCCAATTTTAATGACAACCATCGCGATGGTAGTAGGGATGATTCCGATTGCAACAGCAACTGGTTCAGGAGCAGAGTGGAAAAATGGATTGGCATGGATTCTCATTGGCGGATTAACGAGCTCCATGTTCTTAACGATTATTGTGGTGCCTATGATGTACTATACGGTGGATCGAATTCAAGCGAAATTCCGTTCTACGTCGAAGAATAGCCTTCCTCAAACAGAGGAATAATGAATTAAATGAGAACAACTAACGTTCGTTTATTCGAGCGAACGTTAGTTTTCATCGTAATGAAAGCGACATTTTAGAATAATTAGGTTGTTTTCTTTTATCTTGTAAATTAGTCGATGTTCACCATCTATTCTCCTTGACCAATATCCTGCGTACTGATATTTTAATTGCTCTGGTTTTCCAGCACCATCATACGGAGAACGGATAATGTCTCTGATTAATTCGTTGATTTTTTTCAGTTTTTTCCGATCGAATTTTTGCCAATGGAGATAATCTTCCCAAGATTCGTCTACAAAAATTAGTTTCATTCATCAAGTAGTTTCTTTGATTGAACATCCCCCTTATTCACTTTCTCAATGGCAGCATCTAATCGTTGTTGATTTCGCGTCGATGAAAGTTCATGCCTTGTCGCACATAAGGAATTGTATTCTGTGAGTGAAATGATCACAATACCATCGTCCTTTCCTCGGTGAATAACGAGTGTTTCAAAATTTTGACTCACTTTGTCTAAGTATTTTTTGATGTCTTTTCGAAAGTCGGAAATACTGGCAGTTAACATGGTTTTTAATTTATGTACATAATGAAGTACAAAAATAAGTACAATTTTTGATTTTATTTTCATGGAAATGTTTATTTGAGTGATTTCTTCGATTCTTTTCAAACAGATTAACCAAGATTATTCAACGATTAATTTGTTGGATTGAGTTACTCCGATTGATTTCAATCTAATAAAATAAGTTCCCTTGGATAAATGACTGAAGTCAAGCGAGAATTTACTGGTTGTGATGGGTAACGAAAGCAACGAGCGGCCATTTAAATCAAGGACATCCAATGTTGCTCCAATGAATTTTTCATCTAATTGAATCGTCGATTCTCCTGTTGTTGGATTCGGAAATACGGTCCAACTGGTTGGGGAGATTTCAGGAATAGAAACGGAAATGGTTAATTCATTTGTTTGATAGGAGCAACCGTAGGAATTTGTGATAAGTGCATAGTAGTTTCCATTGGATGTAGGCACTATCGTATCATTCAATTCATTCGTTAATTCGGATCCATTAAAATACCAGTGTATCGCATATGTGGAAGGATAATTCGTCAGCACTAATTGATTTTCTGAGTTTAGATGAAGACTTGGGTGAATGGTTGGCGCACAATAAACGGCAGTTAAGGTATCAGAAAATTGAGCACAACCCGTTGAATTAAGCGCAATAACTTGATATGTGCCACTTTGATGGATCACATAGTTTGGAGTGGTAGCGCCTAAAATCGGTCCAGCATTCAAATACCATTGGTATGAATAACCCAAATCTGGCGTGCTCAAGATAAAGTTGTTGGCATCAAATTGTATAGTTGGAATAGGAGGGTAGCCGTAAACATGCACGGTATCTTGCGATAGGATGCTGGCACTTGGATAAAATAATTGATGTTGAATGGTATAGTTGATCGTGGCTGTTCCAGCGGCACATCCGTTGCAGCCATTGAAATTCAAGAGGTGACTACCCATGAAATCATCTGCTCCTAGTATGGTTTCGCCAACACTTTGATCTGCTTCCCAAATTTCGATGACATAACTGTAGTTTGGATCCAGGTTGATGCTGGTCGTCCATTGAACTGGTGGATTTTGGTCAACAAGGATAGCGGATTGATACATAAGTGTACCATTTTGGAACAACTTAAAATAGGTATCTGCTTGATCGTAAGACGGAAAAGTATATCCGTAGTTGGTCATACTGCTGACATGGACATTATTGAGCGTAAAAATCGAAGTGGTGTCTTGATTGTTCCAAGCACTGTAATAAACCACGTAATCTCCAGGATTGGCGTACACTTGAGGTGCGGGATTTTCTAAAAGGGAGATGTTGCCATTTCCGAAATTCCATATGTAAGAGAGCATTCCGGGATTGTTGTTTTGAAATTGGACCGTTATTGGTGCGCAACCTGACGATCCAAACATATCAAATCCATTATTAGAGACTTGGGTGATGTTGGGTAGTATCGTCAAATATAAATGAAAGGTGTACGGATAATCTTGAATAATCGTTAAGTCGGCAAGCACAGTCACATCAATAGAATATTGTCCGGCAAGTAGGGGAGTTCCGCCAATATGTACACAACCATATTGATTTTGTTGTGGATTGTATTGGCAATTATTTTGTGCTTGATTACATTGCCATGAAAGTCCGACTGGTAATGAAACAGATAGAATTTGAAAATTTGTGAAATCAAATCCCAAGGTGTCAAGCGGCATGACAAAAGTGACATCTGTTCCATAGGATTGTCCGACTGTTGCTGTTGGAAGCGTGTCGGGATAAATACCCGTTGCGGTTTGACCGAAGTCGATGCTGCAAATTTGCGCATGAGTGTACGAAGAAAGTAGAACGGCGAAGAAACAAAACAAATTTTTCATAGTCAAGGATTTAAGTTTTACGAGTTAAGCAAAACGAAAACGCGAGAAATGAACTGTTTCTTATGAAGATTCGAATTTAAACGGATATAGTCGTTGAGATACTTTTTTAAACTCTGGGACCAAGTTCAATTAACTCTAGGTCGTGAATACGGTCATCTGTAATACAAAAACGAAGAATGGTTTTGACTTTATGAAAACCCTTGTATCCGCATGCGCCTGGATTCATCCATAACATTTTGAATTTGGGGTCCATTTGTACCAGCGTGATGTGGGAATGTCCGCAAATAAAGAGTTTTGGACTCCCATTTTTAATCAATTCTTCATAGGCAGGTTTTGCGTATTTTCCTGGTCGACCGGCGATGTGTGTCATGAGTACCTCGACACCCTCAATTTGAAAGCGAAGAAATTCTTTGGTATCCTTTCGAATGACATGATCATCGATATTCCCCCAGACCGCTCGGGTAGGTTTAATAGAACGCAATTCATCTAAGGCTTCGATGGTTCCGATATCACCGGCATGCCAGATTTCATCAACTTCAGCGAAGTGCTTTTTGATTTTGGGATCAATAAATCCATGGGTATCAGAGAGTAAGCCGATTTTTTTCAAGAGATTGAATTTTCTCGAACAAAGTTATAAAACAATTAATTGTTAGCATCTTTTTATGAAATTATTAAATATTCGATGAAATCCACGAAATATTCATCAAAGATTATTTTATGCTCATTAAATGACTTTAACTTTTCAACATCTTTGAGTGTCAGCTAAATAGTTCATAAATTTCGGATTCTAAAACCGTATTTGTACGAAATATAAAAACTATGGAACATTTTTATTCTCCAATTTTATCATCGAAAAAAACAGTCAAATCTGCTGTGTTTAAGTTTGGATTGATGGTTGCCTTTTTCCTACTTTCATTTGTTGGGAAAACACAAACTGTGACAATAGGTACTGGTACCACAACTCAGTCTTATTTGCCCATTTACAGTTGTTATGGTTATAATTACAGCCAGCAAATTTATACTGCTGCAGAAATATCTGCTGCAGGTGGTACAGCTGGTAGTAATATAACGACAATTGCATTCAAAGTAGGTGCAACAGCGTATGCTACAGCCAATTTTTTAAACTGGTCTATCTATTTAGGTAATACTGGTTTAAACAACTTTGCAAGTACTACTGGTTGGGTTCCATTAGCATCTATGACCAATGTTTGGAATGGAAATATTCCGACATTGACAGCGAATGGATGGATGACGATTACCTTAACTACTCCATTTACATGGACCGGAGGAAATTTAGTTGTTGCCATCGATGAAAATACAGCATCTTATACTTGTACGCAAGCATGGTATTCCTTCACTGCAACTGCGGCAGCTGGACCTAGAAGTATACTTTATTACAACGATGCAACGAACCCAAATCCTGCATCTCCACCGACAGCGAATTACTCATCAACAACTGTAAGAGCTCAGGTGCAGTTTACCATGATTGCAAACACTCCTTGTTCTGGAACACCGGCTCCAGGAAATACACTTGCTACTTTAGCTGCTGTTCCTCCCGGAAGTTCAACTACCTTAACGCTTCAAAACAGTACTCCAGGAAACAACGTAATTTATCAATGGCAATCAGCTCCGACTTCCACTGGTCCTTGGACAAATGTCGGAACAAGCACCAACAGTTATTCCCCAACAATCAATGCCATGACTTGGTTTAGATGTTTGGTGATTTGTGGGGGAAATCAAGGGATTTCCAACCCAGTTCAAATTGATTTAGGACCTTGTGTTCCGTCTGGTTCTACTACTTATTATTTATCTAATACGAATTCAACTGGAGGTATATCTAATATCGCAACTACAGGATCAAGTGCAGGAGGATATGGGAATTATTACGCAACACAAACAGTTTCACAATATCCGGGAATGAGTTTTGTTGTGAATCTAACTCCATCCATTACGACTGATTATTTTCATGTGTGGGTAGATTGGAATAATGATTTCGATTTCTTGGATGCCGGTGAAACGATTTATATAAGTTCTGGATATTTGTCAAGCGCATCTGTTACTGTGCCTATTGGAGCCGGACAAGCACCAGGAAACTATCGTATGCGCGTTGCAAATAGTTATATTGGTACTGTTGGATCTTGTGGTCCTGCATCATATGGAGAATATGAAGATTATAAATTAACCGTTTTAGTTCCACCACCATGTTCTGGTACACCAACTCCAGGAAATACTGTGGCTAACGTCACTTCTTGTCCTCCGGGAACAAGTATCAATTTGTCTTTGCAAACAGCAACAATTGGAACTGGAATCACTTACCAATGGCAAAGTGCTCCAAGTGCAACAGGTCCTTGGACAAACATTGGAACATCTTCCCCAACATTAACGCAAGTAATCAATGCCAACATTTGGTACCAATGCATTGTTTCTTGTTCAGGAGGTGGAACTGGTACTTCGAATCCAGTTCAAATTACTTTAGGTCCATGTGTTCCTGCTGGATTTACAAGCTCTTCATCTTATTATATTACTAACTTCAATACGGTTGGTGGTGTAACCAATATTAACAATCCATCGGGTCCTGCGGTTTCAGGAGGATATTCTAACTATTCCAATTTAAGTTGTTCTCAAGTTGCTGGTTCAAATATCACGTTTAACATCAATACGATCTATAGCTCAGATTATTTTTATATTTGGGTAGATTGGAATGATGATTATGATTTCTTAGATGCAAACGAGGCTGTTTTTGTTGGTACAGGTTATATTGCAAATCCTGCGCTTAACTATACCATTCCTGCAGGAACTCCTTCAGGTCCGCATCGTTTAAGAATTGCTCACAATTACTTAGGTTCAATTGCTAGTGCATGTGGTCCATCAACGTATGGAGAATTTGAGGATTATACGATCATCGTTATTCCTCCTCCAACTTCACCGACAATCAATGCTTCGACTTTCACATACTGTTTAAATGGAGTATCCTTAACTCCGGCTACTGCAGCACCTGCCAATGTAACTTATTACTGGCAAACAAATGCTACAGGAACAAGTACAACAAATAGTGCGAATCCATATACCGTTTATGGAAATGGAACGTATTATTTACGTGCCTACAACTCGCTTTATAATTTGTGGGCTACGACGTCAACATCTACGGTTGTTTCTGCATTCCCAACGGTGACTCCTCCAACAGCGATAATTGTGAATTCACCTAGTTGTCCAAGTGCGAGCTTAACGATGGGCTCAGCGCCTGCAGGAGTGAATTATTACTGGCAAGGTACGAACTCAGCTGGATTCTCTACAACGAATAACGCAACAGCTTCTTACACGGCAAGTTCAACAGGAACCTATTATGTTCGTGCACAGGATGCTAACGGCTGTTGGTCAGATAATACTTCTTCTTTGGTTACTGTTTATACAGCTCCAAATGCAACGGCTAATTTTGTGGCACCTCCAACATGTGGTACAAACGGACAAATTGTATTC
>JBJTMU010000053.1:0-44389 GCA_046070685.1 Flavobacteriales bacterium
CCAATTGTCTTTGGGATCATCCATAGGAGCAATAACGGACTTCCCGCATCTCCTAACTATACTTGGGCAAAACTTATGTTTGGTGTGAGTATCGGCAAGACCTTTTAATCAAATCACTGGGAGTTCCGTATCTTTGCAGCACTAAACTAGATTTTTTTCTCCCATGAATGTTCTGAATCCGAAAACGGCGATCGTTTTCATCTTAATTACCATTTGCCTAGATTCCATTGGGCTTGGTATCATTATCCCGTCTTTTCCAACCTTGGTTTCTGAAACTGCTCATGTGCCAATTGGTAAGGCATCCATTTATTTTGGATGGGTGATGGGTGCCTACGCTTTCATGCAATTCATTTTCTCGCCGCTCATTGGAAATTTGAGTGATCGCTTTGGTCGTCGTCCAATCCTACTGATTTCAGTCCTTGGAATGAGCTTAGATTACCTCGTAATGTATTTTGCGCCCGATTTGTTTTGGTTAGTGCTGGGACGCGCTGTTTCTGGGATTTTTGGTGCTAGTTTTACTTCGGCATCGGCTTATATTGCCGATATTTCAACGCCAGATAAACGTGCTCAGAATTTCGGTATGATCGGTGCTGCCTTCGGTATTGGATTTGTTATTGGTCCAGCCATTGGTGGATTATTGTCTGACTTTGGCTCAAGAACGCCATTCTTAGTGGCCGCTTTCTTTTCCATGGCCAATTTCATTTATGGATTAATTGTACTGAAAGAGTCTCTTCCGCTTGAAAATCGTCGTGCATTTGACTGGAAAAGAGCCAATCCATTCGGTGCCTTGAAACAAATCAAGCGTTTTGAAAAATTAAAATACCTATTCTTGGTTTCATTTTTAACCATTTTAACGTCCATGTGTGTTCATTCCACTTGGAATTTTTACACGATGGAGAAATTTGGCTGGACCACCAAGGAAGTCGGGATTTCTTTAGCCGTTGTGGGGGTGTGTTTTGGTGTGGTTCAAGGTGCATTAACCGGAAAAATAGTGGAGAACTTGGGTCAAAAAAACGCCACCAAACTCGGATTGTTTCTTTCTATTTTTATTCTGTTGGGAATTGGATTGATCAACACAGGCTGGATGATGTACGCCATCATTCTTCCTTACGCTTTTACTGGAATTGTTGATCCTGCTATTCGCTCCATCATTTCAGGTCAAGTTCAAAACAATGAACAAGGTGAACTTCAAGGAATCTTCACCAGTTTAATGAGTCTCGCAGAGATTATTGGTCCACCATTGTTTATGTGGTTTTACTACACCTTTAAAAAAAGTGTTCCAAATTCGAATCTCGGACTCGGAACACCATTTTTAATTGCTGCGATCATTGCATTTGTTGCATTTCTTCTTGTTTCATGGACCTTGAAAGGATACGTGAAAGCAGAAATTGAAGATGCAGACGTTGAGGATCCTACAGTTTAATCACCATCGTGCCGTAAATGGATCTTCCTTGAGAAGGTAACAATCCTGGACCAGGGAAACCGCCACTTCGTCGCGTGGCATACATTTCATTGAACACATTGTTTACGCCGAATTTAAGTTGATAGTTTTTATTGAATTTATAACTCAAAGAAACATCATGCAAGTCGTAAGCTTTTAATTGTCCAACTGTCGCAGTTGCATTCGGTAAAATGCTGTTTGTGGCATCCGTAAATACTACTCCCGTATAGGAATACTGATAATTAAAGTTAAATCCATTGAATTCATAATTCAATCCCAAGCGAACGATTTGCGACGGCGCATATTCTACTTTTTTGCCTTGAATCGAGTGCGTTGGATCGGTAGCAATTTGTGGGTTATTCCAAGAAACATACGTGGCATTTTGAAGTGTTCCACTAGCATAAATAGAAAGTAACTCACTTGTTGTCGATTTCGCAAAGAACGGATTGTAAAAAGCATATTCAATGTATGCTTCCATTCCTTTACTCACGACATCTCCAATGTTTGTTTTATAGGGTAAGTTGTTGACTAAATACGTTCCTACTTTTCCATTGTATCTTAAATAAAATGCATTCAAATCAAAGCTTAGCATTCCTTTCGCAGATGAATAAGTTCCTTTTGTTCCGGCCTCTGAAGTGTAACCTGTGACATCTTTCATCTGTTGGTCAACTTGTTCTGTTGTGGAGGAAGGAAGCAACTCAGAATACATCACTGGACGATAATTTTGATTGGCATTTGCGTATAATTTCCAGTCCAAACGTGCATTTTTCACACATTGAAATTGACTCGAGATTCCTGCCAATAATATGAATCGGTTTTTATGTTGTTGACCTACATTTCCATCAATGTAATTATTGGAACGACCAGACAATTGGTTTCCTACATGCTCCATTCTCATTCCCGGAGTGAGTGATACTCGTTTACCTAATTTGAATAAATGCTCACTAAATAATGCGAAATCCTGTGTGGTTAAATGCAAATCTTTCTGAAAATAATTCCCCGTGTTATCTGGAAAAACGGACAAATCCAACGAACTCGAGGTACTTCCAATTCCCTGTTGTAAACGATGAATTTGACTGTTGCAAAAACGTGCGCCAATCGTCCAAGTTTGAATGGATTTTCCTAGTGCATATTGTTTCATATAACGAACTTCACTTGATTGCGTTAAAAAGTGATCGATGTCCAGCTGACGTGGATTAAAAGAGCCTATAGACGTATTAAAGGTATCCTGTATATTGATAGATTTCAGAAATCCAACGCTGTTGCGATCGGAGAAGGTGAACGCCGTGTAGAACTGAATTTTAGAGCGTGGTTTTAGTTGAAATTCTCCTTGAAGGGAAAGGGTATTCCATTTCAGTTGAAACCAGTTTCGAGCTCTGAAAGAAGTGTCTGCTTTGAGATACAACAGACTGTCCACAATTCCACCTGCTTGTTGACTTACATAGCCACTGTTTGAATATTCTACAGAAATTTTCCCTTTGTTCAGTTGATAGCTAAGCTTTCCAAAATAATTGGCCGTCGTATATTGGCTATTTTGACGGAATCCATCGGCATTTCGGTGATGAACAAATCCATAGTAGGACCATTTTTTCACTGTTCCACCAACTGCAGTAAAACTATTGAATAGACCATAAGAACCGACTGTTTGCGTATTCTCCAGGGCAAAAGGTTGGTCGGATAATTTATCTTTAAATTGATAGTTGATCATCCCGCCGAATTGTGTTCCATATTGCAACGCGGATGACCCACGATAAACCTCTACTTTTGAGACAGCATCGAGGGTAGGAGTGTAGTACGATTCTGGATAACCAGATGGATCTGCTGCAATGTCGTAACCATTCTGACGCATATTAAATTCCCAAGAACGATTTGCACTTAATCCGCGAGACGAAATGCTTGTCTGTAGTCCGGAAGCATCGTGTTCACTCACATAAATCCCAGGGGTTCTTTTGAAAACTTGTCGGTAATTATTCGTACTTAAATCCAATTGCTGGGGATTCAAAAACACAATTTCCATTTTCTTTCCAGAAACAATTTTCAGTTGATAAATGGAATCTGGCGTCTGTTTACTTTGTTGGTAAACACGAGTAATTACTTCGTTTTGCGTGCTGATTTTTAACAAGCTGTCTTGGGCAAAAAGAAGGGAAGAAAGTGTGGTAAAAATGAAAAGTAAGTTGTAACGTATCATGAGCTATTAATTTTTTTGACAAAATTAGTCGCGTCATGAAGGATGGTCAATACCTTAAATGTGGTATTTTAGAATGATTCTAAATAAAGGAAGTTATTTTAATAAACTAGCCATTTTCTTGGCAATCAATCGGGTAGCAAATCCAGGACTCAGACGATATAATATGTTCATCATACGGGAATCTTTTCCGATACACAGACTGAAGGTGTTTTTCTCCATGGCACGAACGATTTCCTGAGCAACCACTTCTGGATTTTCCATTGGAAAGTTTGCTGCATTACCTTGAGAGGTGGATGGCATTTCCAATCCTGAATTTTGCGTAATATTCGTTGAAACCGCACCCGGAAAAATGACCGTCACTCGAACATTGGTAGGTAATAACTCGGCATAAAGTCCTTCCGTGAATAATTTAACCGCTGCTTTTGACGCACCATAAATAGCTTGACCAGGAACAGGTAGAAATCCACCCATGCTTGAAATATTGACAATATGTGCTTCAGGACGTTGGAGGAAATCCGGTAAAAAAGCCTTCGTTAAATACCAGGCACCGAAAAAATTCACCTGCATAACACGTTCCATGTCTTCCTCTCTTAACTCATTGATTTTTACGAATGGTTGAATGATTCCAGCGTTATTGATTAATCCATCGATCACAAGGTTTTTTGCCTTCAACAATTCTGGGAAATTCTGAACGGATTGTTTGTCGGAAATGTTGAGGACTTCTGAGTAGAACTGACTTCCTTTTTGACCTAGTAAGGATTTCGTTTCTAACAATGCACTTTCGTGTAGGTCCACACCGACAACAATCGCGCCTTTCGCAATGAGTTCTTTACTTAAGGCGCGACCAATGCCACTTCCTGCGCCTGTCACAATGATTGTTTTTTGGTTGATTTTCATAAAAAGTTAAGTTGTGGTGACAGACGTAAGGTACAAAAAAATGCTTATTTTTCGTTCATCATGATGGGTAATTTTCCATCCGTCACAATTACTTTCGCATTTGGAGAAGTTGATAGTCCTTTCAACATTTCAATGTAGTTGTATTTTAACAGGGATTCTGTCAAGGAACTGTCGATAATGTTTTGTGCTTTTTTAATTCCTTCTGCCTCAATGGAAAGACGTTCCGCTTCCTTCACGGCTTTTTGAATGACAAATTCCATCTGTAATGCAGCCTGTTCTGCACTCGCTTTTGCTTGAATGGCTTGGGTCATGGCTGTTGGCAAACTAATCTCTTTTAGAAGTACGGCGTCAATTACAAATCCTTTATCACCGATATCGGAAGTGAGCTCATCGACCATTACGTGTTCTACTTTTTTACGATCCACCGCATACAATTCTTTGGCATCATAGCGTGCAGAAACTTGACGAGCAGTCGCAATGAAATTACTTTCAACAATAACTTTTTGGTAGTTCAAACCATAGTTCTCGTAAATGGTTTTTGCCATCGTTGGATTCACGTGATACAGCAGGATGATTTCTGTTTTCACACTTAATCCTTCTTTGGTAGGAAGTTCGAGGACTTGGTACAATTCAACGGTTCGAACGTTGATCTTGATGACTTTCGAAACAAATGGATTAAATACTCTGGGTCCAGCGTTCAAGGAATTTTGACGCAATTTCCCAAAGGTTTGTTTGAGTCCAATTTGACCTGGACGAATAACTGTACAAGAAGCGAGTGCAATTCCTGCAAGTAAGGTAAGAGTGATTTTTTTCATTTTCTGTTTGTTTTTATTTATTTTCTTATTCAATTTATTTGTTCTTTTGGCTTGACCCCAAAGAACCAAAAAGTCAAGCATTAAAATGATTTTTAAAGGGCGATTGCTCTTAACTTGTAATAAAAATCTGACTTCGACTTTAAATACTTAACAACTTTAAAATAAATGGTTTAAACCAATGTTTATTATTCAAATAAATCGTGGATTTATCGGTTTAATACCCCTAAAACATCTTGATGTTGATTTCGATAATTAATTTGGTCTGGTGAATAATTTATGGTGTGCTGCAATTTTGTGCCATTTTTATAAAATTCATTGACTTCGTGCATGACTTCTTCGACAGAAATTAATTGCATACAACTATTATTTCCATTACAAGGCGGGGTGATAAATTCATGTACACATGGACTGCAATAAACCTTTTTATAAATAATTTTCGCATTGACATTCCAACCATATTGTTCGGGGGAACATGGTCCAAACAAGGCAATGGTCGGTGTATTGCAAGCGAATGCAATATGCATGGGTCCTGTATCGTTGGTCACGATTAACTCTGCTTGATGGATCAATTGAATTAATTCATCCACAGAGGTTTTTCCAGCAAGGTTTACCAAATTAGGGTGTGAAAAACCAGATAGCACTTCCTCCACATAACTTGCTTCTGAACCACTTCCTATAAACACCACTTTCTTATCCGGATAATTCGTTAATACTTGAGATGCAAGCTCTTTAAAATGGACTCCTGCCCATCTGCGTTCAATTCTTAAATCCGAAGCATTCATATTCATGACGATGTACTTCTCATCTTTGATTTGATGGTGTGGGACTGCGCCTTTCGTGTATGCATAAATGGGAAATAATGTGGATGATTTTGACTCTGGATTGATCACACGTGCAATTTGCATGTACACTTCTGAAATCGGAACATTCGTGTTGTAATACATCATGTGCGTATATATGCCCATGCGATAGGAACTCGCACTTAAATAAAATCCAATGCGATTTTTGGCCAAGGTGGAAATCGTAACAAGTGAACTAAAGTTTGAATAAATTTCTAGGTCGATATAGATTTCTGGTCGATTTCTAATCAGTTGAAAAATGGCCTTCGTCAAAGAGGTAACTAATTTCCAAGTAGAAGAATCATCTACGGAAATCACTTTGTCAATAACCGTGATTTTGGAAAGAAATGAGACGTTTGATTTAGTGGATAAAAAAACAATCTCCGCATTCGGAAAAGTTTCTCGAATCGCTTGTAACATTGGCGTACTCTGGATGATGCTGCCCAAGCCCTTAAACTTGCAAATCACAATGCGTTTGAACGGTTGATCCAAACGATGGTCGATCGACAAAATCTTCCCAACAAGTCGAACTAAATAGTTCAAGCTAAATGCAATTGGTTTCGCAATCAACTTATCAATCCATATTTGACTTTTAATTTTCAATTTATTGATCTTTATATAAACGTACTTTTTCGATACCCAACATTTGAGGGAATTCAATGATGATTGATTGGTTATGATGCCAAAAATAATGATTACTCAAGCGAATGGCATACAGATCAAATTGTTTATCATCTCTGCTAAACTGAATCTGATAAAGGACATTTCCTGTTGAGTCTTTAAAAACAATATTGGATACAGTTTCGTTGAGATAATTCTTTGACTCAGGATGCGCCTTAAGTACTAAACTAATTCCAGATGAACCTATAAGTTGCTCATTCACTTTCATAGATTGAACAGTCGAACGTTGATTTGATTTGAATTTTTTCCCTTGTACAAGCACCTTATTTTTAGGCGATTTTTGATGATGGAAATAATTCCCTTCCCATGCCGCTAAATAGCCAATATCCGCGGGACTAGATTTTGTTATAAACGTATCTTTCAACGGGATATTTGTCCATTTTCTGTTTTTTAACCCGAAAATACTATACTTATTTAATACGCCAATAGGATCATAGTTTTTAAAAATAAAATCAGCAATTCGATCGTATCTAATCGTGTTATCCACACCATCCGTTTCATCATACCAACTTCGAGGAAAGGAAGATAAAACCACAATCGGCACTTCTTTTTTCGAAATGGAAGATAAGAATTGCTCCTGCAAAAATAGATCAATGGTATTTTGAAGATTTTGATTAAAATAACCGGGGACTTTTCGTTGGCAATAGTAATAGAGCATAGGTGTATTTGAAAAGTCGAGAAACGTTTCATTCGCTGCTAAATTGGCATTCAAATACGTTTTCAACTCAGTAAAATGCGTTGCATCAAAAGTAGCTCTATCAATGATTCTCCCATGGTAATGTTCTTCGGTTAATTTCGAATCTAAATGAGTGAATGCTGTTGGATGAACCCATTTGGAAGCGTTTAATTCCGTCGGTAAAAAAGTAAAGAATTTGGTGCTGATGAAAGCAAAAAACAAAACGGAGAAAAAAACAGTAAATTGAAAATGAACTCTTTTCTTTTGGACGAAATGAGTAACAAAGAAAGCTAATCCCAAGTACCACGTACTGATGAAAAACAGTTCTGTATGCTCGTTAAATCCATGTCGAACAAGTCCACGTTGTGCATTCGTTATAAAAACAAGAAAGGAAAAAATAGAGAAAATCAACCATTTGTTTTGATGGAAAAAGTCAACTTTTGATTTTTGTCTTAGCGAATAACTCGAAAAGAAGATGAGAACAATTGATGCAACAACAAACAAAATGTGAAATACATAGAATTGATGCGAGTCATTAAAAATGCGTGCAGCACCATGAGCTTGACTTCCATTGATATAATGCCAAGCAGCTTGAAAATTTCCCCAAATGTGATTCCAGGAACGAAGTGCTAGGACGAGTAAAAAAATCGCTAAAAGAAATCCGAAGAATGTGGCAAGTCCACTAAAAAAGCTACGAATGGAAAGATGCGATTTGGAAAACCAAAAATAGAGCGGAACAAAAAGTACAGTGCTTAAAATTGCGGAAACACCTGTGTCAATTCGCCACAAGACCAGCAGGAATAACAAAAGGAAAAAATAAAACACATTTTTACGAGTTGGCTTTTCAGCGATGCGTATCGTCATGAATAGCACGAAAAAGACATTCATCACCGGCCAAAAAAAGACATCATCCAGAATTGGAAAAAAGAAAATGAAAATAACCACGCTTTTTAAGGGAAATCCTAATTTGATCAATATCCAATATAAAATGAGTAAGAAAACAAACTCGTTCAAAAACGAATAAATCGTGAATTCCACTTGATTACTGACCCCAAATACAGTTTGATAGAGCATTCCATACCATTGCTCAGAAAACATATGTGAACTCATAAAATCGAGCACCGGAATTTCTCCAAACTGAAAGATGCGCAGAAGGGAGTTTGCAGGATTGGCTAATTCAAAAAACTCACTTATTGGTTGAATGACGGGCTGATAAAAAACCAGTAGAGTGTATCCAAAAATCAAACTAGGGACAACTATTTTTTTAGCGATAACGACGGAGCTTGTTTCTTTCCATTTACTCCAAATCCAAGAAAAAATCAACCATACGATGAGCAGTAAAGCAAAGATTTTTTGATAACCAATTGAATTCCATCCTTTTTCCAAACTTAAAACCTGCCATTCAATCGAAATAAACATTAAAAAAGGAAATCCAGCGAACAGCAGTAAAAGAAAACGTTTGATTTGATCCTTCAATAAACTTCTGAAAAAATAACCCAGCATCATGACGATCAAAACGAGTACCAATATAATGAAAACCGAATTTTGTTGCATCCAACGGACATGAGCGAAGAAGAAATGCGCCATCAAATGGAAGATAAAAACAATTCCTAAACTCGCTTCAAGTGAAAAAGGGAACGCATTCTCCTTTTTATTAAAGAATGATTGATCTTTCAAAACACCAAAGAACAAGGATAAAATAAATAAACTGAAAAGTAAAAAGATGACCGCTTGCACTTCTGCTCCTGTTATAGCAAGAAACAAATAAGGAATAATAGGAACAGCGAAATAGAGACTTTTGGTGTATTGTTGATCATTTTTAACGAACGAATCATACACTTTTTGAAAAAGCCATATAAACAACAACCATAAACAAGAGCCCGTAAAAATCAATTGATAAAATAATCGAACTCTGGTTGCAACGAGCACATTATGCTTAGATGCTTCGCCGATCAAAGGCAGTTTATCTTTGGGAATTGAAAAATCGACAGGAAAATAAAACAGAAATAGACAAATTCCAGTCAAACAAAGTGCGTAAAAACTACTTGTAAGCAATATGGATAAACTGGATTTATCTTGTTTTATTGGGTTCACGAATCACGACATTTTATTTTTCATTCTCCTCATTCTAATAAGGTGGGGGAGACAGGCGTCTTCTACTTAACACTTTCATGCTTTTCACCACTCACAACAAATATAAGTAATTGACGATTAAAATGAAAATGAATAAATTACAAGCTAAGAAAACGGAAAGCGCAAGGTATTATTATACTTTCGGTAAAATTAATTGGAGAAAATGGATCATAACCAAAAGTCCGGGAGGGATTTGAATCTTGTCCGAGAGTTTGGTCTTGATCCAAAATGAAGTTTCACACCAAATTTAATCCAAACAAAAAACCCAGTAAAACGTGAGTTTACTGGGTTTCTTTTGCTCCCCCTTCAGGACTTGAACCTGAGACCCTCTGATTAACAGTCAGATGCTCTAACCAACTGAGCTAAGGAGGAATGTTGCTCTCTGATTGAGGATGCAAATATAACTAATTTTTTATTTATTCAAAATCAAAAAAAAGAAAAAAATGAAGATTTTTTTTCTTTAAAATTCTAAGTGCTTAAAAATCATCTTCATCCAATGAAAAGTCATCTAAAGAAGTTTCGTAAGAATCGTCGTCGTTATCGACTAGGTCTTCTGAAAGTTCGTCTTCTCGACTTGCTGGACGCAAAATATTTGTTTTAGAAACGTTCAAGCGAATCTCTGAACGAATGGAACCATCTTCATGTTGAAAAGCCTTTGAAAAGGGTGTACCAATGATTTCTACCATCGTTCCGCGCTTTAAAAAATCGACAATGCGCATGTTAGATCCTTCTCGCTTCCAAATCGTACAATTCACCCAAGTTGTTTTGGTTTTCACTTCACCGGTTCGTTTATCTTTCCAGTTCTTATTGTGTGCCACAGGGAAATTGATGGCAATAATGCCACGATCCATTGTTTTCATCAATGCATCTTTTCCAATGTTTCCAATTAACCTAGTTTCAAATATTGTTGCCATGAATCTTAAATCGTTCGTTGTATGAGAGTTGAAATTTATGAATAATTCTCACAATACAATGATAAAATTCTGATTTTCTGAATGTTCCTAATGGTGATGATGTCCGTCTGGACCATGTGCATGTCCATGAGCGATCTCTTCTGCATTGGCTTCACGTACATCCAAAATCTCCCCAGAAAAATGTAAATCTGTTCCAGCTAATGGATGATTAAAGTCCATCTTTACGTTTTCTTCATCTACTTCAACAATTTTACCACGTAACTGATTTCCTTCGTTGTCACTCATTGGAACTAACGCACCCACATGGAACATTTGCTCATCGAATTTACCTTCTTCGTCATGAAAAATATTCGTTGGAATCATAGCCATGTGCTGAGGATCATGATCACCATAAGCATTTGCTGCTACAATGTGGAAATCGAATGAATCTCCAACTGTTTTATTCGCTAAATTTTCTTCGAATTCAGGAATTAAACTTCCAACTCCATATAAAAACACAAGTGGATTTGTTTCATTTGTTTCTTCAATCTGCTCACCAGTTGAATGATTCGATAGTTTGTATTTTAACGTGACTACCGTGTTTGCTGAAATTTGCATACTTCTTATTTATTTATGTGCTACGTCTAAAAAGACGAATTATTTACGTAATAATGTTTTGACAAAGTTTGGCGTAGCAAACGTTGCAAAGTGAATATCCTCATTGTAATAGCGCAATCCTTGATCTGCAACGAATTGACGAATTTCTTCGATTTGCTGCACATTTTTCGGATGACAATGACCTTTAATTCCATATTGGAAACTCCACATCCCAGTAGGGTAGGTAGGAACGAAGAATAATCCAACTGGCGCATTATCTGACCCAAAAATTCCTTGTAAGGTATGATTCAATTCAGCAAAGGCTTTTTCATTGAATTTTGGCGATTCTCCTTGAGCAACAAGAATTCCTTCCGCTTTCAATGCGTTGTAGCAATTGGTGTAGAATTCAACTGAAAACAATCCTTCTGCTGGTCCAACTGGATCTGATCCATCAACGATGATGATATCATATTCAGCTTCTTTTGCATTTTTCACAAAGGCAATTCCGTCATCAACAATCAACTCCAAACGAGGATCATCGAACGAAGCAGCTATTTGAGGCAAATGTGTTTTACACGCTTCAATCACTTCTCCATCAATTTCAACCATAGTTACTTTTTCGATGTGCGCATGACGTAAGACTTCTCTTACTGTTCCACCGTCACCACCGCCGATTACCAATACATTTTTCGCTTTGGGAAGGGCGAATAGGGAAGGGTGGGAGATCATCTCATGGTAATGAAATTCATCTTTTTCAGTGGTCATAACCATATCATCTAACGCCAACATTTTTCCGTATTTCAAGGATTCCAAGATACGCACACGTTGGAACGGAGATTGAACATCCACAAATACATCACCTGTAAATCGCAAGGACAAGGCTTGATCTTCATCTTTATCTGTAAACCAAACATTGCGTGTATAGAATTCAGGATTTCTCCATTCAGCTGCTTTTTCACGAGCTGATGACAAATCGAAATCATTGCGTTGCAATAAATTCACTGATCCTCTTTTCATTTCTAAAGCAGAGTAAGATTTCGCACCGAAACATTCTTTTAAATGATCGAAAGAAATCCAAGCATTCATTTCACCACAGGTAAATAAATCAACTGCTGCATACCCATATTCTGGCCAGGTGTGAATGGCTAAATGACTTTCCTGAATGACCACCACACCAGAAACTCCATAAGGAGAAAAATGGTGAAATGTCGAGTTAATCACTGTCGCTCCAGCTTTCTGCGCTGCGCCAACCATGTCGCGTTCAATAGCTGCCACGTCATTCATCACGTGTGGATCACAATTCATAAATTCTACCAAAATGTGATTTCCTAATGCTGTACTCATGCTAAATCTTTGTTTTTTAAGTGAAAAAGTGGCGCAAAAGTACGGAATTCCCACAGAAATAAAGGTGATTCAAGTAACAAATAATCGAAAAGTAGGAATTTAATATAGAATTAATTTCGACAAACTTAGTTTTTTAAGTACCGAAGCTTATCCAACGTGACTTTTATTCGTGCTTGTCCAAAAATAACCGTTAGTTGTTTTCCTTTCATTTCCTCCACTTCACCAATGCGATTGGTCTGAATTAATTGAACTTGGGAACCAACTTTTATCAGTTCTTGTTGATAGGTCTCCACCTTCTCTTGCTGTTTTTTCGTCGGCTTTTTTGGTGGCAGTGTTTCTTGTTTTTTAATCTCTGTTTTGGATTTCTCCATTCGTAAAAACTGTGTTAACTCCTGAAAAAGAACAGTATTCACATCTTTCTTTCTGGACTTGGCATTGAAACGCTCGATGAACTGAAGCATTTTTTTACCTGCCTGAAGTTGCTTGCTATTTACCTCATGAGATTGATTCACTTGGGAAAGTCGTGTATCCAACTTTTGTTCTTTGGACTCATATTCAGCTTTTGCGCGAATGGCTTCTGTTGAGACACGGTCAAACTTTCTGGATTTTTCCACTAATTGATTGCGTTCCTTTTGAAGCGAATTCAATAGCGTATCCAACTTTACTTTCTTTTGATCTAATCGGCTTTTTGCATCTGAAATCAATTCCTTCGAAATACCATTCATTTGAGCTACTTCAAAAGTAAAAGAACTACCTGGTTGACCAATAGAAAATTGATAAAGCGGCTGCAAGGTCTTTTCATTGAATAACATACATCCGTTTTGTGCATTCGGTAACTCACTTGCTTTCAACTTAATATTGCCATAATGCGTGGTAATTACTCCGTAGGACTTTAAACGATAGATTTGTTCAAAAAACACTTCTGCCAAAGCTCCACCTAATTCAGGGTCTGATCCTGTTCCAAATTCATCCAACAACAATAATGACTGATGATTAGCCACTTCCATGAAATACTTCATTCTTTGCAAACGGTAAGAATACGTACTTAATTCGTTTTCAATAGATTGATTATCTCCAATATCCGACAAAATACGCGTAAAAAAACACATGATGCTGTTCTCATCTACAGGTACTAATAGTCCAGATTGCAACATTACTTGCAGTAAACCAATCGTTTTCAACGTAATGCTTTTTCCCCCGGCATTTGGACCAGAAATCACGAGCAGACGTGCATTTGCCTGCATTTCAACGGTCTGAGGAAAGGTTGTTTTCCCAGATTGCTGATTTGATTTTAACAGAATAGGGTGGAAGGCATCTTTCAGATGGAATCCTGTTTGTTGTCCAATTGCAGGTAAATGCGCATTCAATTCGAGCGCTAGCTTACATTTGGCATTTATAAAGTCTAATTGAACAAGTAAAATTTGATACGCTTGAATGAGCGGTTGAAAATGCGCAATGGTCGCTGTTAATACCTGAAGAATGCGGTGAATTTCTTTCCGTTCATCATCGAATAAAAACTCCAATTCGTTGTTTAAAGGAACATTTACCAATGGTTCAACAAACGTTAAACTGCCTGTTTTACTGGAACCATGAATATTACCCGGAACCTTGCGTTTAAAGGTAGATTGAACAGTTAAAACACGACGATCATTGAAAAATCCTTCGAGGGTTTCTCCCAGAATTTTATCCTTGTTGTATTTCCGTAATTCTCGGTCGAAATTTCGATTGATTTGTACGCGAAGTGTGCGTATGCGTGCACGAATTTCCTTTAACTCTGGAGAAGCATCATCCTTTACATTTCCCGCTCGATCAAACACCTGATCGATTTCATTGATGATCTCCTTTGTGAAAAAGACATCCTGCGTTAATTCCTTCAGTAAGGGATAAGTAAATAAGGCTTTATCAAAAAATTGAAGAATGTGATTCACCAAATCCGAAGCTTGATACAAACGACGAAATCCTTCAATTGGAATAACAGCCTGTTGAATTCCCAATAATCGAATTTCATTTTCTAATTCTTCAAAATCCAATGCTGGGAATTTTTCACCGTGAATTCGGATGGATTTAAATTCGTTCAATCGATTTAATTCCGTTCTGATCAGTTTAAATCGGTTACTTGGAATTAATTCACGCGCTTGACTTTTTGCACTTGGACCCACACAATAAGATTCCAACCAATCACGTATCAATTGGAATTCTAAATCGTTTAAGGTTTGTTGGTCCGCTGTATGCATGTGACAAAGTTATGTATTTGTTCGTTCTGTATGTTAAACAAAAGAATACACGATCAGTTCATCCTATGTAAAAGTAAACAAATGTATTATAATTAATATTATGTTAAATAGATATTTCAATATAAAAGGGACGCATAAATCATCCCTTTATATCTTACTCCTTCCAGGCGTCGTATCCACCTTCTAAATCATAGACCTTTTTAAATCCAGCTTTCTTCAAATCTTTCGCTGCACTAGCCGATCTTCCTCCAGCTGCACAATAAACCAACACGGGTTTGTTTTTATCTAATTTCTTTTGAGCTGTTGAAATAAAACTTGCAGAGAAATAATCAATGTTCATGGAGCCTGAAATTTTCCCTTCAGCTACTTCCTTGGACGTTCGTACATCCAATAGTTGCGCAGATGGATCTTTCATTAATTTTTTAAACTCGGTTTGTGATACACGGTTTTGTGCACATGAAATGGTTGTTAATCCAACCAATAAAAAAGACAAAAATAATTTCATACGTTCTAATTTTAGTTTACAAAGATATCAATTGTCATTTCTTCCAAGGTAACTTGTGTTACGAAAGTCTATTTAACATAATCAACGGGACAATCGCTAAGTTTTGTGTAATTTCGTCTAAATTCTTGTTCATGGCTATTTATTCTTTTAATGGATTTATTCCGGTCGTAAAGGCTTCCAGCTTTATTCATCCACAAGCGAGTGTCACTGGAAATGTCATTATTGGCGAGCATGTGTACATCGGTCCAGGTGCTGCCATTCGTGGTGATTGGGGTCAAATTATTATCGAAGATGGATGTAATGTTCAGGAAAACTGTACGATTCACATGTTCCCAGGGACTACTGTTCATTTAAAAAAAGGAGCCCATGTTGGACATGGAGCAATTATCCACGGTGGAATTCTAGGGGAAAATTGTTTGATTGGCATGAACAGCGTTATCATGGATGATGTGGTTGTTGGAAAGGAATCGATTATCGGTGCTTTGTGTTTTGTGCCGGCAAACACTATTATTCCACCACGCAGTTTAGTTGTTGGAAATCCAGCGAAAATCATCAAAGAAGTCAGTGATGAAATGCTACAATGGAAAACGGATGGCACTGCATTGTACCAACAGCTCCCCGCTGATTGTCAGACTTCCCTCCTACCTTGTGAACCATTGAGAGAAATCGAAGAAAATCGCCCCACTCAGAAGCAAGATTATTTCGTTTGGCATAAAAAGAAATAAACATTCTTCTTTTTTGTTAACATTTGACTAGTCAAGTGCAAAGGATGTATTATCTTTGTCTCCCGTAGTTACAAATTATTTTATGTCCAATTCAACCAAGTATGTTTTTGTAACCGGGGGCGTTACTTCTTCTTTAGGAAAAGGCATTATTGCCGCATCTCTTGCGAAGCTTTTACAAGCTCGCGGTTATTCAACCACCATTCAAAAATTAGATCCTTATATCAACATTGATCCAGGAACCTTAAATCCATACGAACATGGCGAATGTTACGTGACGGATGATGGTGCGGAAACAGATCTTGACCTAGGACACTATGAGCGTTTTCTTAATGTTCCAACTTCTCAAGCAAACAATGTGACCACTGGACGCATCTATCAATCTGTGATTGAAAAAGAACGTCGTGGTGATTATTTAGGTAAAACAGTTCAAGTTATTCCTCATATTACGGATGAAATTAAGGAACGCATCCAAATGGTTGCGAAACATGGGAAATACGACATTGTCATAACAGAAATCGGCGGAACGGTTGGGGATATTGAGTCCTTGCCTTACGTAGAAGCGGTACGACAAATGTTGTGGGAGTTTGAAAATGATTGCATTGTCGTTCATTTAACGTTGATTCCTTACTTGTCTGCTGCTGGAGAATTAAAAACAAAACCGACACAACATTCGGTGAAACAACTATTGGAATTAGGTGTTCAGCCTGATGTGCTTTGTTGTCGAACAGAACATGAATTGGAATTAGGACTTCGTCAAAAAATTGCTAAATTCTGCAATGTTTCGGTGAATGCGGTGATTGAAGCACGTGATGCATCCTCTATTTACGATGTGCCATTATTGATGCACAATGAAGAATTGGATTCCGTCGTTTTAGATAAATTAGGATTGTCAAAGAAATCGAAACCTAATTTAGAAAATTGGATGTCCTTTTTGGATCGATTGAAAAATCCAAAAAACGAAGTAAACATTGGATTAGTTGGGAAATATGTAGAATTGAAGGATTCGTATAAATCCATCAGTGAAGCATTCATTCATGCTGGTGTATCGAATGAAACCAAAGTAAATGTGAAATGGATTCATTCAGAAGAATTGACTCCAGAAAACATTTCAAAAGAACTTTCTGATTTAGATGGTATTCTTGTGGCACCTGGATTTGGATCCAGAGGAATTGAAGGTAAGATTGAAGCCGTTCGTCACGCTCGTGAAAACCACATCCCTTTCCTAGGAATTTGTTTGGGTATGCAATGTGCTGTGATTGAATTCGCACGTAACGTATTGAATTTGAGTGATGCTCATTCGACAGAAATGTCCGAAAAAACAAATGCTCCTGTCATTTCCATGATGGAAGAACAGAAAAAAATCTCCAATATGGGAGGAACGATGCGTTTGGGAGCCTACCAGTGTGAATTAAAACCGAAATCGAACGCCTCATTAGCGTATCACACCAATCAAATTTCGGAACGTCACCGTCACCGCTATGAATTTAACAATGATTATTTATCTACCTATGAAGCAGCTGGAATGATGGCGACAGGAAAAAATCCAGATACCGGATTGGTAGAAATCGTGGAAGTACCTACTCACCCTTGGTTCGTTGGTGTTCAATTCCACCCTGAATATAAAAGTACTGTGGCTCAACCCCACCCTATTTTCGTTGCTTTTGTAAAAGCAGCTTTGACTAATAAAAAGTAAATTAAATTATATGGATCGTAATTCGGTAACCGGACTTGTATTGATTGGATTAATCTTGACGATTTTCTCTGTCATAAATCAACCTTCTGCGGATGATTACAAGAAAAAAGAAAAGACTACGACGTCTAAAACTGTCGAAAAAACCAACAAAAAAGCAAAATCAGCTGCCACTGTCTCAGCGAATGCAGGATCAGAAATGACTCCAGCTCAAAAAGCTCATAAAGCAAAACAAGTGGAAACAGGTAAAATCATTTCTTTGGGAAATGAGGTGTTACATGTAGATTTCAACACGAAAGGTGGAATTGTATCAGCCGTTTATTTGAAAAAATACAAGTCCTACAAAGACTTTGCTGCGAAACGTGATGCAGCATTGTGCTTATTTAAAAACGGACATGCCTTCAATCAATTAGTGATTCCTGTCGGAAATCAAAAAATTCACACGAAAAACTATTTGTTTGAAGTGGTTAAACAAGATGCTCATTCAATTGTGTTTGAAGCGCCTTTAGCAGGAGGAAAAATTCGTCAGTCTTATTCCTTGAATAAAAGCTATGATTTAGATTACAATGTTGAACTGATTGATTTAAAAGGTGTTGCGACAGACAATATTGCTTTAAACTGGAAAGCAGAATACCAGAAAACGGAACGCTTATTCAGTGAACAACGTCGTGTTTCTACGGTATGTTTCAACCAAAAGAACGAAGGATTTGATTTCCTAAGTGAAACAACAAATGATTATCAAGAAGCGGAAGATGACATCGAATGGGTCGCTTTTAAACAATCCTACTTCTCTTCTATCTTAAAGCCGTCAAACGCTTTCCCTAAAAAAGGAACGAAATTCAATATCAATACGTTTAAAGGAAACAAGCACAAAAGCTGGACCTTATTGAAAGGATATAGTGCAACGATGGCAATGGATTTCACCAATAATAAAGCCTCTTTTAATTGGTATTTCGGACCGAACGACTATGAATTGTTAAAATCATACAACAGCAACTACGATGACATTCTTAATTTCGGATGGGGCTTATTCCGTTGGATTAACCTGTATGCGGTTCAACCGATCTTTAACTTACTCGTTGATTTTGGATTGAGTATTGGAATTGCCATTTTGATTTTAACGTTAATCATCAAATTGATTTTGATGCCGATTCAATGGAAAATGTTTGTTTCATCTGTGAAAATGCGCATTTTAAAACCTGAAGTGGATGAATTAAATGCAAAATATCCGAAACAAGAAGACTCCATGAAAAAACAAATGGAGATGATGACATTGTACCGAGAATCAGGCGCTAGCCCTTTAGCAGGATGTGTTCCGATGTTGATTCAAATGCCAATTTTGTTAGCTGTGTTCCGTTTCTTTCCAGCAGCATTTGAATTGCGTCAACAACCGTTTTTATGGGCAACAGACTTAAGCTCTTACGATTCTGTACTTGATTTCGGATTTTCAATTTGGCCGTATGGCGATCACATCAGTTTGTTTACTTTACTGATGGCTGGAACAACATTAGCATACACGTTCATGAATAGTGGAAATGTGCAACAGCCACAACAACCAGGAATGCCAAACATGAAAGTAATCATGTACATTTTCCCAATCATGATGATTTTCTTCTTCAATAACTATTCTGCCGGGTTAAGTTACTACTACTTTATTTCAACTTTGATCTCCATTTTGATGATGGTTGTCATCAAACGATTCTTTGTAGATGAAGATAAACTTCGAGTAAAAATGGCCGAACGTAAATCCAACAACTCAGGTGGAGACAAGGCAAAGAAAAAATCGCGTTTCCAAGAAAAATTGGAAGAAATGCAACGCAAGCAACAAGAAATGATTAAAAATAAAAAATAGAACCCATGAAATTTTTCATCGATACTGCTAACCTCGCAGAAATTAAAGAAGCACACGATTTAGGAATCCTTGATGGTGTCACAACAAATCCATCTTTGATGGCGAAAGAAGGCATCACAGGAGCAGAAAATATCTTAAACCATTACGTAGCTATTTGCAACATTGTAGATGGACCAGTAAGTGCTGAGGTTATTTCAACTGACTTCGAAGGAATGGTTCGCGAAGGAGAACAATTGGCCGCTTTGCACAAAAATATCGTGGTGAAAATCCCCATGATCACAGAAGGCATCAAGGCGATTAAATATTTTGCATCCAAAGGAATTCGTACAAATTGCACCTTGATTTTTTCTGCCGGACAAGCATTATTAGCAGCAAAGGCAGGAGCAACTTACATTTCTCCGTTCCTTGGACGTTTAGACGATGTGTCAACTGACGGAATCCAATTGATTCAGCAAATCCGTGTTATTTACGATAACTACGCATTTAATACTGAGATTTTAGCAGCATCTGTTCGTCACCCAATGCACATTATCCATTGTGCTGAAATCGGTGCAGATGTGATGACTGGTCCATTGAGCGCAATCAAAGCGTTGGCGAAACATCCATTGACTGATTTAGGATTACAACAATTCTTAGCGGATTACGCAAAAGGAAATAAATAAGCATGCTTCCAAAGGAAGAGCGAAAGGCATATAATGAAGCGTTTTGGTCTGGATTTAAAGACTTTATGCGCGGAAAGATGTCCAGTACAGGACGAAGAGTAAATTGGGCGAATTATCCAACCCAAGTGAAAAACACGTATTTACGCATGATTTGTACCGGACATCAAACAGCCATTTGCTACGATGTTCAATTTCGAGATCCAGGAATTCAAGCCATTTTTTGGGAACAGTTGACGGAATTAAAGGTCGTACTAGAAAACGCCATGAGCATTCCCACATCTTGGAATCCAGCATTTCAAAATACTGAAGGACAAATGATTGGGCGAATTTCATGGGAATTGGATGATGTTAATTTCTACGAAAAAAAGGACTGGCCAAAAATTTATGCGTTCTTTCAAAAACATTTACTTGAATTCGATGCTTTCTACCAAGAATTCAACGATATTCTGATCACATTAGTTGACTAAGTAACAAAAGCCGATGGAATTCGTGTTCTTGGAACTTGCGACATTAAACCTTAAATTTACCTCATGAAAATCCTTTTCACTTTTGCTTTGCTTCTTTCATGGACATCAAATTTTGCGCAAACGGTTATCTTATCGACCGATTTCCAACAAGGAATGCCTGTGAATTATTCCATTGTGAACAATGACGGAAACACGCCGGATCCAATGGTTGCCGAGTACACAAGCGCGTGGATTACCGTGGTGGACCCAGAAAATACCTTAGATACAGTTGCTGCATCTACGTCCTTTTTCACTTCGCTTGATTCAGCAAGTCGATGGATGATTACTCCTCCCCTTTCACTTGGAGCTTTTGGAAATTACATTCAATGGAACGCAAAATCACACGACCCTTCCTTTCCGGATAATTATTTGGTGTTGGTTTCAGCGACAGACAATCAACTAGCTAGTTTTACAGACACTATTGGATTTATTGAAGAAGAAAACTTTGAATGGACCAATCGCGAAGTCAATTTGTTTACGCAGGGATACCATGATCAAACGATTTACATTGCTTTTGTCAATGTCACATTAGATGGATTTAAATTATACATCGACGACATCCAAGTACGCAAGGAAGATGCGACAGGCATAACGGAACCTAAGCCATTAGATCGATTCGAATTATTCCCAAATCCAAGTACAGACATCGTCAACATCTCAAGTCCATTCGAGACAGAAAAAATAGAAATCCTTGATTTAAATGGAACGGTGCTTCAATTGGTACAGACAAATGTCATCAATGTGCAAACACTTCCAAACGGAATTTATTTCATTCGTTGCACTACAGACGGAGTCATTTCGTCGAAACGATTTACAAAAATCTGATGACTCATTTAATTGATCAAGTTGCCCAACTCGTTGAACAAAAATTCACGGGACTTGAAGGTAGTCATGATTGGTTCCACATTAAACGTGTTTGGCAAACAGCCCTTTATTTACAAACACAAGAAGGAGGAAATGTAGATGAAATCTCATTGGCAGCCTTGTTACATGATTATTCGGACCACAAATACAACGGCGGTGATTTTGATGCTGGATCACGTGAAGTCTTGAATTTATTGAATCAATTAAATTGTCCATTCGAGATAGCCGACCGAGTGGCAAAGATTGTCCAGGTTGTTTCCTACAAAGGTGCGTTGGTTTCAGATGAAGCAACATCCATTGAAGGGAAAATCGTGCGAGATGCAGATCGTTTGGATGCGATAGGTGCCATCGGAATTGCACGAGCCTTTTCTTATGCGGAAGTAAAGAACGTCCGTTATTTGATCCAAACATTCCTCCCCTACTTCACGCGACAAAAGAGGAATACGCGGCGGCGAAAAGCCACACCATTAATCACTTTTACGAAAAACTCTTGTTACTCAAAGACCGCATGGAAACATCCACCGCTCGTACACTTGCAGAAGAACGACATCAGTTTATGTTGGAATTCTTGAAGCAATTTGATCAGGAATGGGAGTTGGGGTAATTAGTTGATTATAGGTTACGTTTCATACGTTGAGGGTCTTGCCTAGAATCGAAAACATCTGCCATTTTTATATAATTCATGTTAAAATCAATGGTATAAATCAACTTAAACTGTCTAAAGAGCAAATAGCGATATTCAACGGAGCGATCAAATAGCCATTCTTCACATTGCCCTAATTGAGGATTGACGCGAAGTTTGTTTGGTTCAGAAATAAGGTCTTGAAGAATTTTTTTCGCAATTGAATCACTGGCGACTTCAGCATAATACTTGTATATTTTATCTAATTCATTTTCTGCATGATGCGACCAAATGATTTCAAAGGGTTTCATTTGAATTTATTGGAAATTTCAGTACTTGATTTAAATCTTCCATGTTTAAAATCGGATTCAGATTGATCAATACGAGCGTTTAATGCTTTCTTCGTCAAATTAAGATCCTGACTTTTTGATTCTTTTTTAGAAGTTTCTTGATATGGAGTTAAATAATCTGAAACTAGTCCCATTGATTCCAATTGATTAGACTTGCGAAACGCCATGATTTCCTGTTCTGCTGCCTCCAAAAGTCTCAATCCAGCAATTATCACTTCTCTTTCATTTTTGTACCTACCATCTTTTATAAGCCCCTGAATAAATTGCTCAAAATAGTTGTCATGAGGAAGTAATTTGTTTTTTTCCATGTGAAAGATTGATTTATACTAATTTACCAATAATTGGTAAAAAAAACAATTGTGAGGCTACCAATTTTAACCGTCTTTCTTTTGAAGGATTTACGGCCACTTCAAATCACCATCTCTATTGACATAACGCCAGTCTTTCAAATCCAATTGATTGGTATCTACGGGTGTAACTCGTTGAAAGATAAAAAATAATGGATCTACTTCAACGACTCTTGTTTTTCCATATCCCAAAGCTCCATAATCTTCGAATTGTTCACGGATGCTTCGTGTAGAATCCGATTTATGTTCATAAACAATGGAAAAATCCAAATAAGAATGATCGAAAAAAAGGGACAGCAAATTGATGAGTATGTAAAATGAATAAGAGAAAATGGGAGTCAATAGCAACCAAGTTACGTTTCTTCGGAGTCCGTTTCGTTTGTCCAAGGTAAAAAACAAAGTGGAAAGAATAAAAATGGGGATTCCAACAAAATAATAAACATGAATTTCATCAACAAACTCTTTTTGAGGGAAAATGGAACAAAGTCGCAATACGATCAAAGCGAATAATCCAATAAAATAAAGGCTTGCTGAGACCTTAATGAGGTATTGAATGATCTTCATAATCGATTTCCTTTTTTCATAATTTAACGTTTTAATGATGCAATTCTCAACGAGGCTCACGAAGGTGTTAACGCTGAAGTTAGCTTTCCTTCAACGATTCAGAATCCGAAGCTTCATATTGCGCATGGATCAATTGCTCCGGTTTCTCACAAGTCAAATAGAGGAATATTAAAAAGCACCATTCCAAAGGTTTCATGAGTACATACGTCATGTTTGACTTAAATGGCGTATTGATATCCTTGGAAAGTGGATACCCGTGTCGATCGTAGTTTTTACGTATAACCTCATTTAGTTTAGGGAATTTTTGTTCGATAACAGCCTCGAAAGCGTTTGCAATCATCAGTTGACGATTGACAATAATTTCATGGCCATGACGGTTTCCGAGTCGTAGAGGTTTAACAATTTGCGGCGAACCACAAGCAGCCACGGTGCACAAGTAATGACCTTGGTGATCCAAGTATGGAGGGTGCGTTTTCTGTGAAAAATGCCAAGTTGTTGTTTCCGTAAATACTTTTGTGAAGGAATCGAATTCTTGACCAAACAAGATGAGCATCAAGGTCGTAACGATAAAGAACGGCAGAAAAAGGATCATAATCCACAGTCCTAAATGCTGTGAAGCTTTGATTTGCTCATTCAACCGTTGAAGAGTCGCGTGCTTAAACGATCGTGTATGCGCAGCTTCCGCTTCACTTTTGACGAGATTCAACAGAACCAACAATGAAATCCAGACATGAATAATGGGTCCAAGTAATAAACTGATTTGATGAGCACCTGAATTTCCATCCCAATACGTGCTCAACTGGACAATTAAAGCAACATTAAAGAAAAGTCCACACAGGACAAAAATCGCAAAGAACACCACCAATAATGGTGCTTGTTGACGTCCCCTACTCCAAAGTTTGAGCAAACCAAGTACGCTAAGAATATGATACAACCAAAAGGTCAAGGAATTACGTGCAGACAAAGGGGAATAAAAGGATGGCGATTCGATTTTTTGCCAAAATTCATTCCCATCCGAATATTCAAAGAGAAACAAGGCCCAAAAAAGAATGTACGCCGCAAATAACAACGTCCAAATTATTTTAACGACCCAATGCATGGCATCCTTCGCCAAATGTATTAAAGCAAAAAGGATGATGAAAAGAGTTAAACCCCCAAAAACAATGTAAATCATTAGTTTAGTGCTCGTTAGTTAAGAGTGACGCGTATTTTCTTCTTGGACAATCTCTTCATAAGACTTAACATCGTTTGTGTGGTTCAATTCTGCCATAAACTGCGATGTTCCTCTACGTTTTCTGATTTTTTCAGCAAAAAATATACCGAGTACAAATCCAATAATACTGAGTAAAATAGTTAGTAACCAAAGATTTTCATTTGACCAATAGATGTAAATTCCTAGGACATTCAATAAAATAAATGGAGACAAAAAGATACTGAACCAATTGTAAATTTCAATAAGTCTGTTCATTATAATTCAAAGTAGATTAGATAAGAATCCGTCCATGAATCGTTGATGATTCCTTTTTCGTGTTCCTTGATAATTGCTGGTATTTCCTGAAAATAAGGTGAAGAAGAAGGATTCACTTTGTTGCGGTAGTTCCAGGCTTCCATAGCTTTGTGATTCGCATCCAATGCACGTACTTTATCTCCATAGATGTATAAAAACCAACTGTATTCGTCCCACGATTTAAAATTGATCTTGTTGTTTTCTTTGTTCACCCATTCATTCAGATTGAAAAAGTACGAAATAACATGTCCTGGAACAAAACTGATGCTGATACCAAGGATACTCAGTCCGACAACAATTTTTGAAACTTCTTTTTTCGCATAGGTTTGCACCAAATAAAGAATACTTGCGATGAAGGTAAGGATAAACAAGGCATTAAATCCTAAAATACCTGGACCTGAACTCCAGAAAAGATACCTTGAAAACAAATAGTATGACCAAAAGAAAATAAGCCATGTTGCAAAAAGGTTGATACCCCAAACTTTTTCCTTTTTAAAACTGTGAATCACTGCGAAAATCAGCACAAGAACTATGGCCAAAAACGCTATTAGGTTACTGAAAGGCAAATGAAAGATGCGGAAAATAAATGAAGTCAAAAAGACAAGACCGGAACTTAAAAGTAGTTTTTTCATTTTTCTAAATTAATGATTTTCAGTTCAACTAGTGAAAGAATAAACTTAAACGTTAAATGTAAAATTCAATCTCCATTAGTCATATTGACTTTTGGAAAAGCGATGATTCCCATCCAGTTGCAAACCATTTTCCATGAACCATTTGACAAAAGCATCCCATTTCTCTTTGTTGTCTTTCATCCAAACACCAAAAGCAGCTTCGTCCCCTTTCATAAGAATCCAATGATTGTATGCTTCCATGTGTCCCGCTTCTTTTATTTTTTTCTGATAATCGAATAAGACATTGGGGTATTTTTCATTCGACTTCCGCTCAAAATATAGGTCCACAAAGTTGGAACGAATAAGATCCAGGGAAGTTAAATCAATTTCTTTTTGAGTAATCATGGCCATCATTAGGATTTGTTCGTAGCACATGGTACCAAAAGGCAATTTCGTTAGCTTTATTTCATCAGATGAAATTTGCATCACCGCATTTTTACTAAAGCTGATGGCTGAAGGACCATCAGGACCAATCGTTATTTGACTTTTATACGTGTCATAAAGTAATTTACTAATTTCCACTGTTCGCTGACTATTTCGTTCCAAATTCATAAATATCTCTCCGTACAACATTCCCCAAACTTCCTCGGTTGTAGCACAATAAATGCGTGTTGCACGATAATAATTAGATGGAAAAGCAGGATCCGCTTCGATTCCTTGCTCGTAAAACGGAAGTGCTTCCAAGTATTCTTTTTTGTTCCAATGCACGTTTCCTTTTTCTAGGTAAAGTGATCCTGAATGAGGAAATTTTTGTAATCCTTCGTCGTAAATTTCAAAGGCTTTTTCGGATTGACCTAGCATATCGTAGCTATTTCCCAAAAGTTGAAAAAGTTGATCAGTTACATTCTTGTGCGACTTAATGCTTTCAAGAATTTTCACAGACTTTTTGTAATCTTCTTGTAAGTAATTTGCATAAGCGGTTTCGTACGGATAACTGAAATTAGATGGATCTAACTCTTGTGCCTCCGCCAATAATTTGAGGCTTTTTTTCACATCTCCGTTGTCCATTAATTCCACGGCTTCATTCCCAAGAGCCAGTGCTTTTTCAGCGTTGGTTTGTCCATGTAGTTGGACACTAAACACGACGAATAAAAGCAAAATGCTGTTTTTAAATTGTTTCATAGTACGAATCTTTTTTTGTCCGAATAATTTCTATTTCAACTTATTGATGCGTAAAAAATTGATTTTCACAACAATCGTTCCGGAAAGTTAAGACATAAAGTCAGTTACTTCCAACTTCACCTTTGGTTTGTCCAGTTTTGAAATGGCTCGCTTCACTTTTTCTTGATCTGTACTGGAGAGAAAAACAGGAACCAAAACCGACATTTCGATCTTCAAAAGCCGATGAATAATAATGAGATCTTTCATCGTAAACGGTTTAACACCATTCATCAATTCCGACATGTGCGTTTTACTTTTATGTCCGAGGATGGAACCTAAATTTTCTTGGGTTAATTCCAATTGTTTCAATCGATTTCGAATAATTCGTTTTCGTTCTTCCAAAAAGATTCGTTCCTGTTCTGCAATGAATGCTGCTTTTTCGCTTTGAATGAACTGGCGATCATCTATGGAATCAATATCTGACCACTCCGAACGCTCATAACGTTCAATTAGCGAACGCAACTGCCCACGCAAGATCTTCAATTGCGCGTCTTCGCTGGCTAATAGGCGCAGTTTACGCTCTGCCACTAAAGCACGTTCATAATCCAATTCATTGGAAAGCCGTCCTTTCTTTAAAATTGCTTCGATGTCAAATTCTGTTTTCATGATGCGATATACCCTTTGTTTTTGAGCCATTTCTCAATAACTCTTTTATTATTTTTAAATACAGTCTCATATTCTTGGTGAGAACCAGCCCAAACAATTGTTGCTTCACCTTCCTCTTCCAATTCGATTAAAATCATGGTACGATGTACCGAAATATTAAAAAAATAAAAACCAGCTGAATGCACTTGATCTGCATCTTTCCGGAGAAATTCTACTGTTGAATCTTCCGGATGAAAATCTTCTAACGTTAAGAGTAATTTATCTATTTCTCTCCACAATTTTTGATTCCCAAGGTTCTTCTTTTTAATTTTCATCAGAATACTTCTTCCTATGACTTTCATCGAACAACAAAATAAAATTAACAATAAGTTCTGTAATAAACCGAACTTTTTTCTTTTTTTTCAAATCTTTAGTGAAACATTCCTTTTCCGTTTTTCATACAAGGCAGAAGTGAAACGGGGCTATGAGCTATTGGAAATGTGCTTCTGAATAACTCTATTAGCAAGGAATTATTGTGGCAGGGAGAAAGAATACTCGTGAAATGAACACAGAAATCAGGGCAATTAAAACAGAAAGAAATCCATCGATATTTCTAGAAAAACCAAGAACAACAATGCTAAAAAATAACTTTTTTTGTTTTTTGCTCTAAAAATAATCAGCATAGAAACAATCCAAACATAAATGCAGAGCGATAGCATACAAAAGAATCGAAATCCAATGTCACCACCTGAAACGCCCTTGACATACAAATAGCAAAAAGCACATAGTAGAAAATGCGGAAATGCAATCAAAGCAAGTCGACGTAGGAATGCCATCATGTGTCAAAAATAGGGGTTTTAAATTACGAGGTTAGTTCATCTTGACTCATTCCAATTTATTCTTATTCAAGTAGACCGATGCTCCTCGCTCACCACTTTCCATCAACGCAGTCTTTTGTGCTAGACTTAAACGTTTGATTTTTGGACCTATTCCAACGGAAGATACGGAAATGGTTCGATCCCAATCTTCTTTCATCATGGTGTTTCGATTCAAATTTTCAAGTACAATCAAATAAAATGCTTGGATAAACTCGCTGAAATTTGAAATATCGATAGGCGCTAACGATTGATTTTCTGCATCCTTTTCTATTTGATCATCCGTGTCGATACGAACGCCTAATGTTTTGGGATTTGGAATGCGCTTACCATCAATAAATGAATCGAAAACAAAGATGGGATAATTACCAATGATTCCACCATCAACAACGACGTCGAGCTCCTTGTTTTTACTTTGTTTTTCGTACACTTTTCCATCTTTATCGATAAAAACGGCTTCAAAATACAAAGGAATGGACATCGAAATCCGAACAGCGTCTTTGACTTTCATTTTCGGATAGTTCTCCTGGGAAAAGACCAATAATTTCTGTTGATTCAAACAAGTAGATGTCACATACAAATCCTTAAAACCTTGCTTTTTCAGTTCTTGAAAGTTGATGTCCTTATTGCCGGTTTTCTTTTCGATGATTTTCTCGAGCCAATGTGTAAATGCTGTTCCTTTGTACCAACCGTAGCGCTTGGACATCCGCGTAAATCCACCAACAAAGATAAATTGTCCATCGTTGAACTTCTGAAATTTTGTTTCGGATATCAACTGGTAAATCTCAGAGGATGAATAACCTAGTGAAACCATCATTGCTGTTATTGCTCCAGCGGAAGTCCCGCAGACACGTTGAACTTGCTGCAACACCCCTACCCGCTCAAGCTCTTTCAATACTCCAGAATAAGCAATTCCTTTTATCCCAGCGCCTTCAAAAACCAAGTTTTCATAGGAAACAAAACTTGTTGTCACTGGTAATTCGTACAGAGTGGCTTCCTGCGCATGGATCACGCTGTTTCCAAATAGGACAAGCAAGGCAAAAAACAGAAGGCTCGTTAAATTCGTTTTCATTTCAGAATCTTAGAATTCAGGAAAATAGCTTAATGAGGAAATACCCCAGCGAAACGATCATCAAACCATAAGCTGATCGCTTTAATAAACGTTTTTTCTTTTCGAAGAAAGGATCCATCGGTTTCAGTAAGTTCTCACCAGAAACCAGTAGGTAAATGCCTCCAAAAAGCGGAATGAGCACATCAATAAAAGTCATTTTTTTCTTGTTTTTCTAGATTTCGTTTTAACGCTTTAAGCAACTTCGTTTCAAAATCACGGATGATTTTTTTGGACCAAAATGTTCCATATATCGGAATGTTTGTGCTGAGTTGATAAGTACACGACAAGGTTAATTCCGTTCGGTTTGCAGCTATGCGATTCAAACGATAGGTAATGGACTGAAATATCAGATTTTTATTGCGTAAGACATGCTGAAAGGTCTGACTTTTATCCAACATGGATTTTTCTACGTCAATCGCAAAGGATAATTTTTTACAGTCTTTTTGTTCCACGACTTTTTCATGCAGGACCATTCCATTGCTAAAATAACCTAAACGTGTATTGGTTTTTACGTCATAGTTGGACCGAACTGGATTTGGGAACCCGAGGTAATTATAGACACTTGGTTCGACATCCTTTGATAAATCGGGAACAGAAAACAAGTTGCTCCAAACACGTTGATCAGAAGATTCAATGCTGATTTTCTCGCTCAACTCAAATACTTCCGTACGTTTTTCCAATCCTTGTTCGAATTGACCAAGCACTAAGGGAAGTGCAATGAAAATCAAACTGTTTTTTGTTAGTCCTTTATTTGAATCTCCGGAATGTTCTTTCAATAACGAACGTAATCCCCAACTGACCAACATAGAAAACAACACGTATGGCGGTAGAAGAATCACGAAACAACTCAATTCCTCTAGCTGGGTGATAAACGCAATAACTAAAAACAAAATCACACTAACCAAAGGAAACAAGATCGACTTTGCCTTACTTTGAATGAAGGTGTTTCTATCCAAAACGAATGGCAAGTAACCCATTAATATAGGCACCACAATAAGGTAGGACCATGAGTTCATTTCCATCACATGGAATTCAACCAGTATTCTAAAAAGAAGCGCGTAAATAACGGACGCAATTATGCCAATGTATTTTTTCATCCTTACTTCAAACCTACTATTTTATATCCCTCAAAAACTTTACTTACCTCGAAAAAATAAGTTTTGTTTTTCCCATCTGCTTTAAATTCCATTTTATCACAAATTCCTCCATCTTCAACCAAGGTTTGATCTTTTAGTTTCGCACCAACCATTTCCAGAATAAAATACTCTTCCTCTACTTGAATGACAGGCCAAGCAGTCTCACACGATCGACCATCTCCTTTTTGAAGAATTGAATTCATTAGTCCGAATTGAATGGTTTTATACTTTGTTGCATTTACCGTATCACCAATGATTTTATAGGTCTGACGTAAAATTTTATGCGCCTTCATGTCGGTGTAGTCAATACTCAATAACTTTTGGGTGATCTGAATAACTTCTTGATGATTCGCGGCATTCATTTGCACGTACATTTGCCTTTTAAGGCTATCAAATTCCTTCCATTTGGAATGCGCAATTTTAAATTGTTCGCTTTTCAAAAAACTAAAACGAAAGTCCTGATAATCAATGTTGGTTTCTCCAGCTTCTAGCTTTTTGATATAATCAGAAAACGTATCTTGAAATGGCGGGACAAGAATTCCTGAGCTCGATTGTCCGAACAAACTTTTCGAAACCATCATGAACAGAGTCAGGAATAGAAAGGTACTTTTTTTCATTTATGCTTGAATTAATTCTCTTAAACAGGCGTTTTTCTTGTTGAAATTAGTAAAAATGTCCGAATCACTTATCTACGCACATTCAACACTGATAAACACAGAAAAAAACAACACTTAAGTAAGTCCATAGTAGAGAAAAAACGACATGAACGAGTGTCTCAAATGTTTTTCCTTTCCATAGTTCTGCAGAATAACCAAAAAACTGAACAACGAGACGACAAAACCAAAAAAAGGCGAGTCCAAGCGAAATAATTTTCCCCAAATGCGTTCCGATGATGTCATCTGTGTATGTTAAACTGAGAAGCCCCATTAAAAAGACGGTCAGTGCGACAAAAAATGTATGCACTTTCATCAATTGTCGATTCATCAAACTCAAATCCTTCAGCTCTTCCTTCCAATGAAAATAACGAGGAAAAATTACGTGTACCAAAGCCAAGGACATCAGTAGAATACCAATAATTTTCAAGTGAATGTGCATCATGAGTGACAATTAAAAATGGATATAAACGGGGTGTGTTTCGTTTCTAGAATGGATGTAAATCCAGCTTTTCGAAAGGCTTTTAACCATGTGTTTCGAGAGTAAAAGTGCGTGAATCCCACGCTGAACGCCAAGAAATTGGGTAGGTCACGAAGATGCTCCACCATGACGACATTTCCGCCTGAATTAACCACCCTTCGACATTCCTTCAAAAAGGTAACTTTTTCCTCAAAAGACCGAATCTCATGGGCGGCAAAAATGAGAAAAATGGTATCGACTGAAGCATCCGTTAGAGGAATTGAACTCGTATTGATTTGCTGTGTGTTGGGAAAGACCAAACTGACTTTTCGCGCCCGGACTATGGCTGGTTCCGTGTGAAGTTTTTCGTTATAGAAATCAAACACTGTTAACATCGCTTGTGGGAAAAGTTCCTTCAATTGAAAACTTGTTTCGTCGAATCCCGCATGGATGTTCACATGAAGGCGTGCTGAATGATCGTTCAACTGTATTTTTTTCAGCCAATAGAACTGATAAAATCCGGATAAGTCATAAATGTAATACGAAACGATGAGTGGTATAAAAAGTCCATAACCGAGGACCAGAAGAATAAATAAAAAAAGGTTAGATGACCACTGAACGATCCAAAAACTGCCAACAATCAATGTGAACACAAATAAACCAAGCCCATAAAAATGTCGATTGAAACGGAGAATGTTTAGGACTCCCTGAAACGGACTTCTTTTTATTTCCATTGTTCCTTTTTCCCTTTTTTCCAATAATATGGAATGTTTTTGATGATAAACGCATTCGCTAGGATTGGATTCTTCAAGTGGAGCGTTTTCAGATAATCAAACTGATAATTCTTTATCTGTATTGGATTTGGTGTCCAATTCTGACGAACCCCTTCAATAATCAAGACCTGACGCGAATCTTCATTGTAGGTAAACGTGAATGGCAAAGGACCAGCATATCTTCGTGCTTCTTTCCAATCCAGGAACGGCGAATCTTCCGGTAGATTGATGTTGTTTTCCCGTTTATCCAAAACCAAATGGAAGCGCGATTGAACAGACGAAATCTCGATAGACTCCTCCCCTTCAACTTGCTGAATATCTGTCGTTGTATAGTTGTAATGCGTAAAGATATTCCCGAAAAACGCCATTTTCTTTTTATCCGTTTCCGATTTCAAAATATACAATCCCCGCAAACGTTTTCCTTCTTGATTTGTATAACGAACAAACACGCGGTATCCAATGAGAAAAAAATCATTTCCCATAAATTTCGGAGTTCCTTTTGGACGCAATCCTTTCGTTTCAACCATTGCCACCGCGATAAACGCCCATTTATCTTGAAAAGTATCTAAGGTCAAACATTCGGGAATAAGTGACGATATCTCTTCCTTTGGTACCGCAAACGTCAGGACAATGGACTGTTCAAAGTAAGCTTCAACAGCAAAAGGATGGTCTTTTAGAAAATCGAACATGTTTACTTTTTGCGTTTTACGAAATTAGCGTTATTTGAATCTAAGCGAATGAAAAGGAGCTTTAATTAACTGATCAAAATTGCGCTTTTCGTGAGACAAATAGAACATATAGGCATCCCCACAATTTTTCTTGTGAATGGCCACCACCAAGCAATATTTGTAGTTTTGTCCGAACTCCTTCCCTACTTCTACAAAGGCTGTCGCGCCCCAATCGGCATTAAATTCACTTTTCACTGGCTTTTTTCCAAATTCAGTTATTTCAGGAAGTTTTCCTCCGGAAATATTTAGGATTGTTGCTTGCAAAAGAGAGGGATAATAATTGTTTGGATCTAGAATCACATCGCCTTTTTCTTTATTTTTTAATTTTTCTTTGTAGGCACGAAGGTGCTCATCCAACGGACGAATGGAATAACGGACCTCAAAATTTTTATCGGGATATTTTATGGCGTATTCATATTCCATTTGACGATTGGCAATAATTTTCGTTTCCTCCATTCCTTCTGTTTCGATAAAGGTCAGCGAGGCACGTTCTAATAATTTCTGAAATTCTCGCGGTAATTTTTCTGAACGAAACGAACATAAAATAATCAATGTGAGGATTGTAAACAGGTTTTTCATCGTTGATTTCATTGGTTTTCAGGTTGAAGTTAAAAACAAAAGCGTTCATTTCAACTTAGTGCGTAGTTTAAATTCCTGGAAGTACACAACTAAAATAAACATAAAAGCAAATACGGAATTGAATTTGCCCCAAAGTAATAAATCTGGAACGAGTATAAACTCAAGTGTATTCATTAGTCCAACAACTCCTATTTGGGTCCAGGTATTCCACTTGGACTTATACCCACTTAAGATCCAAATCGCCATGATGACTTCCGAGATTCCTATAAGGAAGGTCAGTGGTCGTGCATAGGTATCTCCTAGAATCCGTGCGACGATTTCCTGATGTCGGGGCACCATGTTGAGCACTTTACAAAATAAGCCATTTGCGACCCAAACAAAGGCAATGAAATAGGTTAAAATGATTGATAATTGTTTCATTGGTTGATTTTAACGAATAACATTGAATCAAGATGGAAAAACCATTTATACAAAATAATAGATAAGAACGCCACAGACCAAGAACCGAAAATCAGAATTTTCATGATCTGCAGCTGCTTTCCCTTCGATCTCACCTGAAACCACAACTTTTTCATTCTGATGGTTCTTTTGATGAACGACCGTTTTAGCTTCCGGATTTTGACAGGCTGAAACCATCAAAAGGAGTACAAAAGTAAATTCAAAATAGTTCAAAAGTCTCATTTATTGAATACCGGAATGTAACATCAACTTCTCGTCCAAAACAAGCGTGTGACAAGAACCTAAATCGAATTCAGGAAAAGCAAGAGTATCGTTTTTTCCGTGATATTGAAAAATCAATTTCAAAGAATCAGGTTCTGAATAAGACCTAGCGTCCGCAATTAAAAAATCGGGGTCATAATGGAAAATCATGGTCGAGCCCTCTGAAAGACCATCTAGTTTCCACGCTTTTTTATTTCCTTGAAGAACGAGCTGATTAAATTCTTTTCCAGAGTGATTGTCCAGCTTGACAAACACTAAGTTAATGATTTGCGAGTGAGCATCTAGAATATATAGAACAGATGGGATATTGATGAGTATAATGAACGTGGTATAAAGCATCTTTTTATGAAGCTGTTTTCGATTAATGAGGACATAGATGAATAATAATCCTAGTGCGAGAAAACAAAGCCAGAAGAAAACAATCATCCAAATCAAGCCAATAAATTCCAATTGTTCGAAATCGAAGGCAAACAAGTACCTACAGGCGGTCCATGTGAGGAAAATCAGCCATCCACCAACGAAGGCAGTTAGTCCAATGTACCAACTGATTGTCAACAAGATTTTTTCTTTCTGAGGCATGAAAATACTTATTCCGCAATCAAAGTTTCTTCTTGGACTTCTTCTTCATCCTTCAAATCGAATAAAATCGGTTCAACTTTGGAATAGTCTTTTATGACTTTGATCGCTAATAAAGCAAGTGGAATATTCAAAATGTTTTGAAACATACTTGAGGTGGTACTAAAAATCAATTCATCTATTGATTCTGCGCTCATTGTATAACGGATTACAAATTGTCCCACGATGCTACTAATAATCCAAAGAGCCCACCACCAGCCAAGATAACGAGTAGATAAGTCATAATCATTCATTCCTTTTTTCTTTAACAATTCTCTGGACTCTTCATATAGTTCTTTCATGATATGAAAAGGACGAAATAAACAAATAACGGGGACGAACCAACTTCCAGCCGCCCATCCTTCTGTATGCAATAAATAATCTACACGAAGATGTAAGTTAAAATAAGCACGTCTAAACCACTGAATGAATGTAACAGCAGAGATAATATAAACAATTAGGTAAAGTATACCAATGATTTGTTCCCTCATATCATTTAATGTGGCATTAAGAGGTGTAATTGACGCACCGTCGGCTGCTGATTTAAGCAAATCATATTGAAAGTAACCTGAAATGAAGGAAACAATTTCTAATGAAAATACAATCCAAATTAAAGTAATGGCGTTCTTTGCCCGTTGTCCGTTTGGTTTTAATAGGGTCATGGTATTCTTTATTTTAAAGTAAATGATTCAACCGAATTCGCTTAAGCTTGCTTACATCTAAATTCAATTCATGCTTGATGAGCGGAATAAAAATAACTAATTTTTAAACACTTAACACATTATATAAACAATTACCACTTGTAATTTTAAACTTCCTCCTAAGAACTATTCTTTAAATCCAATTTTTGAACGATCCAACTTACTCATCTTCTTTTGATCCTTTTACATAGAAAACGTTAATACCTGTTCGATGTCCACAAATTTTCGGTCGTAACGTTTTTCCATATTGCGTAATTGTATAGCGAGTTCTTCGTGCGACAGGGCCCACTATCGCATATGCACGAAGGCACGCATGATGGAAATGTTTATTGGAATTTAAGGAAGGAAAAACATGGGATGTGCTGCTAAAAATTGCGCCTTGCGTTTCATGGTTGATTCCAAGTGTTTTCGGGCAGCCTGACTTTTAGGATACATGATTTTATGTTGTTCCGCTTGTCGAATTGACCACCATTCTTGAATGAGTTTTTTGGTCTCTTCTTGAAAAAAACAATCTTGAAAAAATTGCCACAACGCTTGAATAGCCAATTCATTCGGATGGACACCATCAGGTTTAAAATATTGATAATCCCTTAATTGATCTATTACAAACTCATACGCTGGAAAATAATGAACCTGATCTATTTTTGTCAATGCCTCAACTGCCAATAATAAACGAGCTTTACTTCGATTGTTTTCTATAAATCCATCTTTGAGATGACGAACAGGACTTACCGTAAAAATAAGTTGTACAGATGGATTTACTTCTTTCAACAGGAAGGCGATTTCTTGCCAATGAAACACAAGCTCATCAACGGAAGAATCTTCTTTATCGAACAAGGTACTCGCTTGCTTGTGACAATTCGCAACGATTTCATCATCTGTTTTTAATCGATAAGCCCAAGCTGTACCAAAAGTAACAAATACATGACTGGCAGTTAAAAGGGACTGCTTCAAATCCAATCGTAGTTTAACTATTTTCTCTTGTAATTCGTTTTCGCTCATCCCAAAAACAGTCCCAGCTAAATCCCAGGAAAAGAAGAGATCATCTTCTTGAAACGTCCGCAGCGATTTTTGTTCTTCGAAACACCAACGAAGCAATTTGGCTAATGCTAAGGGATGAAAAATGGTTCCTCCTGGATTGACCAATGATTCAAAACCATGTCCACGCACGATTTGTCCTAATTCATCCGAAAAACAACTGCCTAAAAAGACACACGATTGTCCATGTGATAAATTGGGCATTCTGGATTGAACGTGACTCACACTTAAGCTTGTTTGCTTCATTTTTCGAGCAATAAATTCTCCGCATTTTTCAATGCTGCTTCTGTCACCACTTCACCACTCATCAAACGCGCAATTTCATGTGGACGTTCCTCAGACTTTAATAGTCGAACCGTTGTTTGCATGCGTTCGTTACGTAATTCTTTCGCTACAACCATGTGTTGCGCTGCTCTTGCGGCGACCTGTGGCAAATGTGAAATGGCAAATAACTGAACGGTTTGACTCATTTTCTCGAGTAACTGCCCCATTTTCAACGCCACATCACCAGAAACACCTGTGTCAATTTCATCAAAGAAAATAGTGGGCAAAGATTGTTTTTCAGAGATTAATTGTTGCAATGCCAACATCAAACGGGATAACTCTCCGCCACTCGCGGCTTTTTCAATTGGCACAGCTTCAATTCCGTAATTAGCTGAAAATAAAAACGAAACACCTGAACAACCTGTACGATTTAAGTCACTCAATTCGTTCCATTCAAATTTCAAGGTGGTATGTGGTAACTTCAAGTCCTTAAGTCGATCTTGTAGAATGTTCAATATTTCCGGAATACGTTTTTTTCGTTGTTCATGTAAGAACTGAGCATCTTTCCACAGTTCTTTCGACAAGAGATCAACTTCTTTTCTTTTGTTCGTGCAAGCTTTTAATAATTCGTCCAAGGAATTCAACTTGTGATTTAACTGCGTAAACATGTGCATCAATTCATCCGCTGAATTTAATCGATGCTTTGATAGTATTTTGTTAAATGCATTCCATTTTTCCACCATCGACTCCTGATCCACTTCACTTTGACTTAATTGATCGACGGCATCTTCTGCTTCAATAGACAATTCCTTTAATTCTAATAGCATACTGTCCAAACGCTCTTTCATAGAAAGAAGCTGCGCATCATAACTCGCTTGTTTATCTACGCTTGATTTCAAGCGATACAATTGTTCATAGATGCCATTTTCTCTGGTCAACTGACTAATTTCACCGAAAGATTGAATAATCTGAGCAGCATTTTCCATTCGAACAATGTCCAATTCCAATTGATTAAAATCGGTCGTACCCAATGAAAGTTCTTCGAGTTCCTCCAGGATAAATCGGTCATAATCTTCTGATTGAACAGCCGCATGATATTGTTCATCCAATTCGGATAATTCACGCGACACTTTTTCAAACGCAGTAAATTTTTGTCCAAAAGCAATGCGTTCTGGTAATAATTTCGTGAGCACATCAATCAATTCTAGTTGAAATGATTTCGATTTTAGCTCAAGAGTATTGTATTGAGAATGAATTTGAATCAATTGAGAACTTAACATTTTCAAAACTTGCAAGGAAACAGGCACATCATTAATGAATGCACGTGATTTTCCTTCTTTTGCAATTTCCCGACGAATGATCGTTTCTACTTCGTAATCAAGGTCATTTTCTTCAAAGAAACTGCGGAAAGAATCTGCTAATTTGAATTGTGCTTCGACAATGGCTTTGTGACTAGCAGGACCAATAACCGAAAGTTCTGCACGTTCTCCGAGAATCAATTGTAGTGCATGAAGTAGAATGGATTTCCCGGAACCTGTTTCACCAGTTAAAACAGTATAACCTGATTGAAAGTTTAGTTCAACTTCGTCAATCAAGGCAAAATTTGAAATGCGAAGCGCTTGTAACATTATTCTAAAATGGCTTGATAACGAGCAGAATTTGCTGCATCTAGTTTCTTTAAAAGTGCCACTAAATCTTGTTTTTCCTTCAATTCTGAGTCTGAAAACACATTTTTAAATTCCGGTATTTTACAAAACAAGAAACTCAATAAATTAATGGAATTTGGACGCGAAGCCGCCAAAGGAGTTAATTTATTCAAGGCATCATAAATGGCTTTTTTTCCAGCTGCTTTATCCTCGTATAATTTGTCAATCCCTTTACGGTGATACATATACAAACATTCACGCATTGGATCAAATACAGGTTGTAGCATATTATCTACCAAATAAAAACGATTGCGTTTTCCAGGCTCTGAAGATTTCCATCCTGGAGCACCACCCACTTGCGCATTATTAACAATTGCTTGTGCTTCAATAAAATAAGGAGTTCCTCCTTTTAAAGAAAACGAATCATAATCCAATCCAATGATGTAATATGCGTAAAAAGCCAAAATGGACGTTAAATTGTCGCGGTATTGATTTTGCGCATACACAAGAACCGCATTTCTGGAAAAGTTCACGGCAAAATTTTCATCTTCAAAATTCAATAAAATGGTATTGTAACTTGAATTGAATGAAGGACGAGATGATTGAACCTGAATATAACCTTTGTATGTCCCGGTGGATGGAATCTCACGGATTTGAATCTGAATATTACACTTAATGCGCTCTTCCGTTTTAAATTTATCCTTCGTCCATTGTGTATTGTTCATCAAATCGAAAATACTTTGTTCCATTTGTTTGATGATTTCTTTTTCAGTGGAAGATACTTCTACTTTTGCATCCACCAAGACAGAAACTTGACAATTTAATTCTTGTGCATAGGATACATTCAATCCTAAAATCACGCATAACAACGAAATGAATCCTCTCATTTTTAATCTTTTAAAACAACCGATAAAATATCTTTCGCGACTTCTTTTTTATTTTTTAATGGAAAATCAGTCACGTTATTATCCTTATCGAAAATAGTAATTTTATTTGTTTCTGCTTGAAATCCACTTACATCTTTTACAAACTCGTTTAAGACAATAAAATCAAGATTTTTACGCACTAATTTATCTAACGCATTTTCTTTCGCATTATTTGTTTCAAGTGCAAATCCAACCACTTTTTGATGTGAACTACGGTGTTGGGAAGCCCATGAAAGAATATCTGGATTCTTTACCAATGTCAGCTGTAGCACTTCGTCGTTCTTCTTTATTTTCTGATCCGCCACTTGTTCCGTACGATAATCGGCAACAGCCGCACTAAAAATCCCTACTTGACAAGTAGCCCAATTCGCTTGTACTGCTTGAAACATGTCCAAGGCTGATTGTACATGAATTAGTTCAAGATTTGGATGTGTCAAACGGAAAGTCGTTGGACCACTAATTAAAACGACGTGATGTCCCAAAGCCAAACAAGATTCGGCCAATTCGAAGCCCATTTTTCCACTCGAATGATTCCCAATAAATCGGACCGGATCAATTGCTTCATGTGTTGGGCCAGCCGTGATAAGTATTCGTTTGGATATAGGAGCTTTTTGAGCAAAGAAGAAACGCGATAAATATGCGGCGATGTTTTCTGGCTCCTCCATTCTCCCTTGTCCTTCTAGCCCACTTGCCAATGCTCCTTCTGTTGCTGGAATAATCGAAACATTGTCCGCCAGTAACGTTTCCATGTTGCGTTTAACGGTTGGATGTTGGTACATATCCAAATCCATCGCTGGAGCAATGATGGTTTTTCCTTTCATGGAAAAATAAGTCGCTAACAAGAGATTATCGCAAATGCCGCTAGCCATTTTCGCCAAGGTATTGGCGGTAGCAGGAGCAATCAGTAGGACATCTGCCCACAATGCCAATTCAACATGATTGGCCCACTCCCCTGTTTGTTTGTTCCAGAATTCTATGTGAACTGGATTTTCAGTCAACGTAGCGACAACGAGGGGACTGATAAAATCAGAAGAGGCAGGAGTCATGATTGCTCTGACTTCTGCCCCTTGTTTTTTTAATATTCGTATCAGGTAAGCAATTTTGTAAGCTGCAATACCTCCTGTAATTCCAAGAAGGATGCGCTTACCTTGCATTACTGTTTGTTTTCTGGTTTGCGCATATAGATTTTATCCTCCAATAACTCTTGCGTTGCAATTGCTGTTGGCTTCGGCATTTTCTCGTAATGCTTAGAAATTTCGATTTGCTCACGGTTTTCAAAGATCTCCTCTAAGTTGTCAGTAGATGAAGCAAACTCTTGTAATTTTTGCGTCAATTCTTCTTTTACTTCTGAAGAAATTTGATTGGCACGTTTAGAAATAGCCACCAAAGACTGGTAAATATTTCCTGTTTTTTCTTCCATACGAATAGTGTCACGCGTGATGGTAGATTTCTCTGCTGGTGTGTTTTTATAACTCATAATTCACTTTTCAGTTGTTTTTTCGCTCAATTTTTCGATAAATGCATTTAATTCATTTGTGTATTTCGAGTCTGGGTAGCGAAGCGCAAAGGTACGGAATCTTTCGTTAGTTTGATCGATTCGTTCTGTTTTTTTACTCTCAATACTATTGACCGTTAAAAAGTAAGAATTTTTTACAATCAGGTAATTTACTTCCTCCGCATAATCAGATTGACCATGCCCTTCTAAAAACAGCTCTCCCGCTGCCACGGCAGCACGATAACTTTGCATTTTATCGTACAGTTTTACTTGACTGTAGCTCTTTGTTTCCAACTTAAATTCAAGTTGATCAATGATTTTATTACATGAATCCAATAGATACGACTGGGGATAACGATCGATGAATTGCTGAACATTGTTGATGGCTAATTCTGTTTCCGTTTGATCCAAGGAATATTCCGGAGAGTTTTTCACACTGCACAAAGCGACCATAAACAAAACCTCTTCGTTTTTCACACTGTATGGAAAGCGTTGCATATAAGCACTGTAGTAGTACTGTGCCATGTAATAATCTTCGATTTGAAAATAGCTTTTTGCCAATCGATAGTATGATAATTCTCCTTCTGCGCTTTTGGGTGCATGTTGGTAGATTTGCTCATACAACACAATCGCTTTTTCGTACTGTTTTTGGTCGTATAATTTGTTGGCTAATTCATATTTCGCCGCAAAATCATCTGCCTTAACGATCTGATTGTAATTGGAACATGCTGTTAAGAACAGCCAACCAAAACTCAATAGCAAGAATGTATTTTTCATTTATTTAACTCTTAAACTTCTTCCTACTTGAAGAACGGTTGTTGGTTTGATGCCATTCAACGAACAAATTTTGGAAACCGTTGTTCTGTTGCGATCAGCAATCTCCGTCAAGGTATCTCCTGGACGAACTTGGTAATACCTGATTTGTGGAGTTCTCACCACAACAGGTGGAGGCGTCACAGCTGTTGGCGTTCCAGCTGGATGTTCCTCATAGTAATCTGTAGGTTTTGCACCTGGACGAAATAAACCTTTGTGTACAAACAGATTTTCATTTTTTAGGAATCGTTTATCAAAATCAATGATCTCTTCCGGATTCATCGGTGCATCGTAAAAACGAACCTCAAAATGCAAATGCGGTCCAAATGATCGACCTGTATTCCCTCCCAATCCGATAGGATCTCCTGCTTTTACTTCTTGATCTGGATAAACTAAAAATTTACTCAGATGGGCATGAAACGTTTCTAATCCATTGTAATGTCGAAGAATAACCAAATTCCCGAATCCACCATCATTGTATTTGGCATAGCGTACCTTTCCTGACCAAGTGGCATATACTGTATCCCCAACATTCAGTCCAATATCGATTCCATTGTGATATCTCCCACTTCTAAAACCGTAACGAGAAGTCACAATTCCTTTTGTCGGCATAGAAAAACCATCATTTCTTTCATCGTTTACACACAACCAAATCGTATCTTTTAATTTCGATAAGTCATTACGACTAGTGAAACAAACTTCATTATTCCATGACAATGAATACGGAACATCTTGTTCTTGCGTCATGATTTGATGGATCCTTGCATTCATAATCCCATCAAATTTGAACGGATTGTACAAGGCCCACGTTTTATTGGAATAAATCACGATTTTCCCCACTTCTGTATCCACCGTATCCAAGGCACGTTGAGACCATGCTTGAGAAGTGATACAAGTCAAAATAAATACGATATGTAGAATGTAACGGGTCAATTTCTAAAAATAAGGATCCCAAAGATAGTGAATTCCTTTTACATGGCCCGAAGATCCATGATTTCAATGTTATAAAATACTTGCTCATTTGGTTTAACTAGGTCCGCATATCCTCTTGAACCATAAGCTTGTAGTGCATCCAAAATAACAAAATAACGCTCTCCTTTTTTTGCGTTTTTCATCAATTTTCGCAAACCTGGAACAATTGTTTTCTGTCCAGGAGAATACTTCAAGGGGTAATTTCCTAAACGTGTATTCATGACAGATGCTTTTGATTCGGTGGATACCATCGCATGGAATGAAATCTCCATATTGGGATCTTTTGCCAAAGTTGACCCTTCACCGTCCTTGATTTTCCACGAAGTAATTCCTTCATCATGGATACTCGGCGTAACTAAGGCAACCACTTTCACATATAACCAATTGGCAGAATTAGCGGGAATGACTCCTTTAATTTCTTTCGAACCTAAGGCTAATTCAGCTGGAATTTCAATTTTAACAAAATCACCAGGTGTCAATTCTTGAAATGCTAAATCCCAACCTGGAGTTTGCATATTGTATCCGATCACGAATGGAATAAAGGGCATGTGAATGCGATTATTCCCATCCACAATTTTTCCATCTGGCAAGGCTAAACGGTAATCGATCAAGGCCATTTCACCTTTCTTCAACTTTCGACCTTTTCCTTTTAATATCCATTTAATAACCAATCCATTAGAAAAGGTTTTCACATCTGCGACTTTTCCTTTTTCAAAGGATTTTAAATTATCCTTCGTGGATTTAAATTCCTCCGCGATTTTATCCGATTTTTTCATCGGTTTATGGATCGTACTTTTGCTCGGTATCGTTTTTTTACCTTTTGTCGTTTCACACGCTGTCAAAGCAAGCAAGAAAACACAGACGAATAATCTTATCATTATTTTAAGTCAATTAATTGAAGATCAATATATAATACACTTTGTGGCGGGATTTTCATCCGATCACCTAACAAGCCATGTCCCAAATAACTCGGAAGGATCAATTTTGCTTTATCTCCTTTTTTCATCAGTTGTAAAGCTTCATGAATTCCAGATTCTTTTTCACTTTTTGCAATGACAACTCGTTCTATTTCATCTTTTGCTGTTTCATAGCACACACGTCCATCGAGCAACTCAATTTTCACACGAATGATGGCTTCTTGTCCAACTTTTGCTGTTTGCTCACCACTTCCTTCACAGTAGCGCATAAATCGAAGTCCTGACTGACTTTCCGTTGCATGCATTTTTAATTCTCGGTGATGCGCAAGAAATAAATTGATTTTAATTTCCTCTCTGGTATTCAGTTCTTGATTAAAATCTACTGAATGAGCGGTTCCCCATTTTTTATTGTGGACATCCTTTGGTTTTTCCGCCCGACAAGCGAGTAAAACAACAACTAGAAAAAACACACTAAAACGGATCATTTGTTTGGTATTAACTCATCTACTAATGAACGAAAGCGATCAATTGTTACAGATAAGGAATCAGTTGAAAATCCACCGGCAGCATATTGATGTCCACCTCCCATAAAATTTCGGGCTGAAAATTCATTCACAA
>JBJTMU010000054.1:0-13933 GCA_046070685.1 Flavobacteriales bacterium
AGCCTTTCGATTGGACAGCAGTTGGATACTCAAGAGAACACTCTTATTGCCACTCTTGGATGCCTACATATCCTTGTGACAATCCAGAACAACCAGAATACAACGACCAACACAACTTATGGCCGACCAACTTGCAACAAGCGAACACGCCAAGAAGTAACTTGCCTTTAATGGATATCGATGGTTCTATCGTATTCACTTATTTAGAAGGAAATGTTGGATATAGCGGAAGTCAATTGGTATTTGAACCTCGTGCCGCACAAAAAGGAAATGCAGCTCGTTCTATTTTCTATATGGCAACATGTTACAATGGTCAAGGTGGAAACAATTGGCAATTGCCTTCAAATCAAAGTCAAGAGTCATTGAAAACATGGCACTTTAATGATTTGCCAGATAACTATGAAATCGCTCGAAATGAATTTATTTTCAGCAAACAAGCGAATAGAAATCCATACGTTGACTCAGTGAACTTTGCTTGTCACGTAAACTTTGCAAACATGTCTTATCTTGCTTGTAATGTCGGTATCGAAGAGAAATTAGCAGCGAATTTTACTGTTTTCCCTGTTCCAACTTCTGATAAATTGTACGCTCAAGTAAACGGTTTAGACATTGTTGAATATACCATTACAGATATGCAAGGTCGAGTGATCAAATCTTCTTCAAACGTTCAAGTTCCTGTTCTTGAATTAGGAACATCTGAATTCAAAGCTGGAATGTACCTGTTACATGTAGGAACAACATTTGGTGAAGTACAACGTGAATTTATCATTGAATGATAAAAAGAAACATCATACTTTTTATGATTGGAGCAAGCCTAGTGGCTTGCTCTTCTCATTTAAACGTATTATCAAGTAGTGGAAAGATTGGACTTCTGGAAAACAATTCAGAAAAATCGTCCATCACCACTTACATTCAACCGTTCAAAGATTCTATGAATCGTGCGATGGGAGAAGTATTAGCTCATGCCAGTGTTAACATTGAATATACACGTCCGAATGGACTCTTAGGCAATTGGACTACCGATGCGCTTTTAGCGAATCAAACGAGAAACATTCGTATGAGTGAGCCCATTTTTTGCTTACTCAATGCAGGAGGACTTCGGTCATCAATCGGACAAGGAAATGTCACAAGAGGTGATTTATTTAGACTCATGCCGTTTGATAATGAAATCGTTTGGCTTCGCTTACCAATTTCACGTTTAACGGATATTCAAAACTACTTGATTCAATCCGGTGGAGAACCAATTGCCAACGCAAGTTTAATAAATGGCCAATTCTTCATAAACGGTACCACAAGTGAGACAGCCTATTTTTGGGTCATCACAAGTGACTATTTAGCCAATGGGGGTGATCACATGGATTTCTTCCTAAAAGCGGATCAACGCATAGACAAACATGTTTTATTGAGGGATGTTTTCATTCAAGAGTGTTTGCTACAAAAAGAACTCATTGTTTCCAACGAAAAACGAATACAATAAGATGAAACGAAGGGCATTTTTAAAAACAAGTATTCTTGGAACTGGCGCACTGGTTTTTCTTTCGTCTTTTCGCTTGAAAAAAGCACATCAAGCTTTAAAAGAGAAAAAATTAGTCATCCTACACACAAATGATACGCATTCTCAAATAGAACCTTTTCCCGCGAATCACCCGAAATACCCCAATAAAGGAGGTGTGGCCAAACGCGCTCAATTAATTGATGATATTCGTCAACAAGAAGAGCATGTTTTGTTATTGGATTCAGGGGATATTTTTCAAGGAACACCCTATTTCAATTTATTTCATGGCGAACTTGAAATGAAGTTAATGAGCGCAATGAAATACGATGCCGCAACCATGGGGAATCATGACTTTGATATTGGATTGGAAGGCTTTTTAAACGCGAAAAAACAAGCGGATTTTCCTTTTTTATGCGCTAATTACGACTTTTCGAATACCATCCTAAAGGACGAAACCAAAGCGTATCACATTTTTCACAAGGCAGGACTAAAAATTGGAGTGTTCGGTATTGGGGTGGAGTTAGCAGGATTAGTACCCAAAGAAAAATATGGTGAAACTCGTTATTTAGATCCAATTAAAACAGCGAATCAAACAGCAAAAACACTCCGTCAGAAGGGTTGTGATTTAATCATTTGCTTATCTCATTTAGGATATAGTTATCCAGATTCAACGAAGCCGAGTGATCTCAGACTTGCCAAAGAAAATGACTATATTGATTTAATCCTAGGTGGACATACGCACACCTTTATGGAAAAGCCAGAAAATTACCTCAATCAGACCGGTAAAAACACCACCATTCACCAAGTTGGATTTGGAGGCATCTATTTAGGTCGAATTGAATTGAGCTCCACTCACCTTTCGTGTTGGAAACACCGTATAGAATAATTCGCTACTTTTAATCAGTGAAAACATGGAGTCTCATACTGATACTGGCCTTGCTATCGTGTACGAAGGAAGTCAAAATTGATATTCCAGGTTACCAAAACCAACTAGTCGTTGACGGTTACATCGAAACAGGAGGAAATCCCATTGTCATTTTATCGCAAAGTGCAAACATCTATGAACAAAGTGATTTAGCAGCATACATTGCTCGTTTCGTTTACGATGCACAATTAAAAGTAATTTCGGGAACAGATACCTTTCAGTTATCCCTTTTTACCATCCCTGAATTACCAATTGAAAGTCAAAAAAAAGTGGCTGAAATGCTCCGTATTAATTGGAATGAAGCCCTACAATTACCCATTAAAGTTTACAGTACAACAGCATTGGTCGCCCAAGCAAATCATTCTTATTGTCTATTCATTGAGCATGATGGTCAAACATTTAAAGGAACGACACATATTCCAGAACCGACTCCTTTGGATACCGTTTATTGGAAATTGGAACCAGAAACCATTGAATATGGTTATTCATGGGCAAAACTTAGTGATCCGGCTCATCAATTCGATGCGTATAAATGGGAAGTGAAACGCATCAACATCAAAAATGGAAAAGTCGTTGATGACTTATTCAAAAGAGGATTTGGTGGATTTTTCTCGGATCAATTCTTCGACGGAAAAACCATTGAATTTTACTACGAAAATCCTTTAAAAAGGAAAGATTCGACGCATTTAAAACAATATAAAAGATATTACCGATTAGGAGATTCGGTCGTTGTAAAGTTTTCGAAAATGGATCAAAGTGTGTTTACGTTTTACGATAAAAAATATGCACAACTTGCTTCCGCCTCTAATCCATTTTCGACTCCTATTAATATCCCATCAAACATCCCAGGTTTATTGGGCGTTTGGGCTGGATTTTCGCCTTGGTATGATACACTCTACTGCGTAGAATAAGTTACATCCACTTAGATAAAAACTGATTGTATTCTGCGCGTAATTCTGCGAAATTCTTTTCGAAATAACCAATAAAATCCGCTTCTGCTTCGTGATTTTCTACTTTGCGATGGTCAACTGCCACTGGATTTGATTGCACTTCTTTCACCAATCCTTGTTCATTTATTTTAATAGAGTGCGCCAATTCGTCGATGTTATTACGTTGAATAATGAACTGGTTTTGAAAATGCTCCACATCCTTTAAAAAATCTGTTGCGTTGTTTTTACCTGTTACTTCATCCAAGCGCTCTTTCAAGATGGTAATTTCTTCTTTATAGAAATCAAGTCTTTTTAGCCAATCTTGGTTCTCTAAATGCTGGTCGATGATATTTGCTTTTGTTGTCATGTGATTTATTTTCTACAAAGTTCAAGTGATTTTTTCCATGAAAACATGACGATAATCAAGAAGTCTTATGATTTCTACCATGAAAAATATCCAAAAGAACCTCGAAATTGATGTATCTTTGCACCAAAAATAAAGCAATGTCAGAAAAAGCCGTTCGCGTACGTTTTGCACCTTCTCCAACTGGACCCTTACACATGGGTGGTGTTCGTACAGCACTATACAACTATCTTTTCGCTAAAAAACACAATGGAACATTTTTGATTCGTATTGAGGATACAGATCAAACACGTTTCGTTTCGGGCGCACAGGACTATATTATGGATGCCTTGAATTGGTGTGGAATAATGCCAACGGAAGGACCAGGACTTGGAGGTGATTTTGGACCTTATGTTCAATCGGAAAGAAAAGAAATGTATCGTCCATACGCTGAACAATTGGTTCAAGAAGACAAAGCATATTATGCGTTCGACACAGCAGAAGAATTGGACACCATGCGTGAACAAGCGAAAACAATGGGAATGCCGAACTGGCAATACAATAGCGTGACACGAACGTCCATGCGAAACTCATTGAATTTGCCGCAAACAGAAGTAGAAAAATTACTTGCAGAAGGACATCCTTATGTGATTCGCATGAAGATGCCTAGAAACAGAGATATTCGTTTCCATGATTTAATCCGTGGATGGGTAGTAGTCAATACGAATAATCTTGACGACAAAGTGCTTTTCAAAAGTGATGGAATGCCTACTTATCACCTAGCAAACATTGTTGACGACCACACCATGAACATCAGTCATGTTATTCGTGGCGAAGAATGGCTTCCATCTGCACCGCTTCATGTCATGTTATATGAGGCTTTTGGATGGGATTGTCCTGAATTTGCACATTTACCTTTGTTATTGCGTCCGGATGGGAACGGAAAACTATCTAAACGCGATGGAGATCGCTTAGGATTCCCCGTTTTTCCAACAAATTGGACCACTGCCGAAGGAGAATTGTATTCAGGATACCGTGAAAAAGGATACCTACCAGGAGCGTTTATCAATATGCTCGCATTACTCGGATGGAATCCCGGAACTACACAAGAAATTTTTACTTTGGAGGAATTATGTGAAGCCTTTTCATTGGAACGCGTTTCCAAAGCAGGTGCCAAATTTGATCCCGAAAAAACAAAATGGTTTCAACAACAATACCTTCGTTCGCTTAGCAATGAAGCCATCGCTGAACAATTATTAACCGAAGGTGTGGAAATGCCTGTAGATCGCTTGGCCCAAATTTGTGGTTTAATGAAAGAACGAGCGACCTTTGCACAAGATATTTTAACAGAAGGAGCTTACTTGTTTGCTCGTCCATCTACTTTTGACAAAGAAACCATCCTAAAAAAATGGAAAGATGAAACAAGCGCCTTCATTCAAGAATGGCGTGAAATCGTTGCCAATATCGACACATTTAACGCTGAAGAAATTGAGAAAGCCTTTAAATCCTTCTTGGAAGCGAAACAAGTAGGAATTGGTGCCGTTTTGTTGCCTTACCGCTTATGTGTTACCGGCGTTGGCGCTGGACCTGGAATGTTTGATATTTCTGCATTCCTAGGAAAAGAAGAGATTTTAGCACGTTTGGAAATGGGTTTGACGCGCATTCAAGAAATTCGAGATGAAGCAAGTCATTGAGGTTAATGGCATTCAATTGTATGCACACCATGGTTGTCTTCCAGAGGAAGAACGAATTGGTGGACATTACGTGGTGGACATTGCACTATTGACAGACTTTCAATCGGCAGCGGAAACAGATGAACTGACACAAACAGTTGATTATGTTGCTATCAATCAAATTGTCAAAGAAGAGATGGCCATTCGATCTAAACTTATTGAACATGTTGGTGAACGCATCAACATTCGCATTCGAAAGGAACTGATTGGCATTCTTCAACTGCGAGTTAAAATCACCAAATTAACCCCACCAATCAATGGGGATGTCAAGAATGTTGCCATTGTGATTAGTGACTTGGAAGTGTATTAAAAAAATCTAGTAGTTTTTCGACTGCTCTTGCGCGATGACTGTAGGTGTTTTTTTCACTTAGACTCATTTCAGCAAAACTACGGCTCTCCCCTTCCGGTATGAAAATCGGATCATATCCAAATCCATCTTTTCCTGTTTTTTCATGGGCAATGTGACCACGAATCAGTCCTTCGAATTGATATTCTTTTCCTTTCCAAAACAAGGTAATGACGGTTTTAAATTGTGCAGAACGATCGGATTGATTCTCCAATTCTAACAGCACCTTATCCATATTGTCATTGGAATTGCGTTGTTCACCCGCATATCGAGCAGAATGCACTCCCGGACGACCATTCAAGGCAAGTATCTCAAGTCCGGTATCATCCGCAAAACAATCGCAGTTAAATTTTTGATGGACAAATCGAGCTTTAAATTGAGAATTTCCTTCAATCGTTGGTTCATTTTCTGGAATATCTTCATGAAATCCAATTTCTGATAATGTGTTGATCTCTAACCAGGAAGGAAGAATACTTTGGATCTCTTTTGCTTTGTGGGCGTTATGACTAGCGAATATCAATTTCATACATTAAAAATAAGAAATATAAGCGATGTGAATACGACCGGAATTCAGTTTGATTGGATTATTCAACTGAGATCCCAATGCATAAGAAAGACGGAAAATCCCCAAGTTTGTTCCAGCTGACACACCAAATCCAAAACCATACGGATGATCTTTCAAATACGACAACGAAGTATTTTCGTAATAAGCCTGATTATAAAAAACAAAGACGGCTGAATTTTTATCCAATAAATACCGATACTCCAAAGTTAAAAGTGCTTTTGTTGTGGCAAACATACTTTCCTCATTAAATCCACGCAAAGAATTGGCTCCTCCAAAACGAAATAACTCATTCTGGTATATCGTCGGTGCGTGATAACTATCAAACTGCAATTGACTTAAAAAAGTCATTCTCCTTCCGATTGGCAAAAAATATTGTGCTGTAGCATTCGCTTTCCAGATGGATGAGACCGTGTTTCCGATTTTTCGTTCGCCTAATTGACCTTCCATCAAAAAGTAAAATCCTTCTCTTGGATTGGGGATATAATCCAACTGACGTTTATAAAATTGGAGCCCATATCCATTCGATTTTAGCGTTGCCAATTTGCTAAACATCGGATTTCCATTCGTTTCGGAAATAATAGAGGAATGAACAAAATAATAATTTGCACGGAGCTGCCAACCATTTTGAAACACATATTGAATCCCAATGGTTGATTTCACATCGAGGTAGCTAGAATCACGTTTGAACAACTGAAAGTCTCCAGCTACGCCAAAGGAAGATTTGAATAAATATGGGATGGTCAATGAACTTTGCATGGATTGTGTTCGTGGCTGTATGCTTTTCCATGCAAATTGAAAGGCTTCGTTGTGCTTGACGGTATTGATTAACTTCAATTGTAAGTCGCCTGTAAAAGCAATTTGATTGCTTATTGGATCCGGTTGAAATCCAACAATTCCTTGGGCCGAACTCGATTTTAATCGTTCCAAATAAACAAATAATTCCGCGCCCGAGTCTGTAAACAACACTTCACAAGACTTCTTTAACGTGAAAACACCTGTCTGCGCAACACGCTGCTTGATCGAATTTAAAATGGATTCGTTGTATTCATCTTGAATTTGAATCCCAATGATGCTTTGCAAGGTGGCTAACGAAATAGATTCATCATTCTTGATGTATATATTTGTCCAAAAAAATCGTTTGCCCAAATTTAACGACAGCTCTGCACTGATATAATCTGTTTGAAAAATCACCTCACTCAGTGCCAAACGACAAAAAGGAAAACCATGGTCCAAATAATACGCTAAAATTTGCTGCATAAAATGCGCATATTTTTCTGGACTCATTTGTTGCGTTTCCTTTAATAAAGCACGATTAGACGGAAAAATCTTTTGAAGATTTTCTTTATCCTCCTCCGTGATATGCAGCGTAATTCCCTTGAATTGTTGACCCAGACTTACCCGAAAAGAATCGATGGAATTGGATGAGTTACTCAATTGAAAATCACACAGAAAAAATCCTTTTTCCACACATTGACTTCGGACATTCTGGACAGTCCTAAGTACCTGATCGGAAGATTGTTCCTGAAGTATTTTTGACAGTATCGAAGGAAAAGTAGGTGCTGAATCTGAAAAAAAAACAACATTTTTTTGTCCAGTGGATGAAAAGGACAAAAACGTCAATAAATACATGGAAAGCAGTAGTTTTTTCACAGGCTTAAAAATCGACACTTTTAAGGAAATAACTCTCCTTTTTTGAAAAAATTGTAACTTTATAAAATGTGCCTCGTTAGACAAGCCACAAACAACAAAACAAAAAACAATGAAAACGAAACTTACTTTATTAATCTGTGTTGCCGTAGTTACAGTAGTATTAGCTTCTTGTGGAGCAGGTCGCACAGCAAGTTGTGATGCATACGGAAGTATTCAACAAACAGAAAATTCAGATTTAGCCGCAAAATAGTCTTTTAAATCTACCAATTCAAGCGCTGAATATGCAGAGCCATCTGGTTTTGTATCTTCAGCGCTTCTTTTTTTGCTGCATCTGCAAAATCCAAACCTGAAGAAGCATAAATAATGCCACGAGAGGAATTCACCAACAACCCGCATTCTTTATTTGCGCCATATTTCACCACCTCATCCAAACTACCTCCTTGCGCTCCAACACCTGGTACTAAAAAGAAATAATCTGGAGCAATTTTTCTAACCTCAGCAATATCTTCTGCTCTGGTCGCACCAACAACAAACATCATTTTTTCTGAGCTTGCCCATTCCATGGCAGTTTTCAAAACATCTTCAAATAAGCATCCATTTTGAGCCGCTTTCAATTGAAAGTCCTTTGCTCCATCGTTAGAAGTAAGTGCTAGTAACACTACCCATTTTCCATCAAATTTTGTAAATGGAAGTACACTATCTGATCCCATATAAGGAGCAACTGTTACGGCATCTGCTTTTAACGTTTCAAAAAACGTCTTGGCATAGTACGTTGATGTATTTCCAATATCTCCGCGCTTTGCATCGGCAATGATCATACACTCTTTCGGAATGTAATCAATGGTTTTCTCAAGTGAATCCCAGCCCTTTGAACCATGACATTCGAAGAAGGCTGTATTAGGTTTGAAGGCCACTGCATAGGGATGAGTGGCGTCGATAATCGCTTTATTGAATTCAAAAATGGGATCGTCGTATTCCAAAAGATGAGCAGGAATTTTACTCATATCTGGATCTAATCCGACACAAAGAAAAGATTCTTTTAAACGAATTTGTTGAATTAATTCCTGTTTTGTCATAGTGCTTGTCCTTTCAGTTTTTCTGCATTCTCTGCCATCTTCAAGGCATCGATCATTTCTTGCACATCGCCATTCATAAAGGAACTTAGATTATACATCGTTTTATTGATTCGGTGATCGGTAATTCTTCCTTGTGGATAATTATATGTGCGGATTTTAGCAGATCGATCTCCAGTAGAAACTAAGGTCTTACGTTGTGCTGCACGTTCATTGTGCACCCGATCTAATTCCGCTTGATACAAGCGAGAACGCAATACGGAAATCGCTTTCTCTAAGTTTTTATGTTGTGAACGTCCATCTTGACATTCCACGACGACTCCTGTTGGAATGTGCGTTAAACGAATCGCAGACTCTGTTTTATTGATGTGCTGTCCACCCGCACCTGAGGCACGAAACGTATCTTTGCGAACATCGTTCATATCAAGGTTAAAGTCAACTTCTTCAGCTTCTGGAAGCACTGCAACGGTGATGGCCGAAGTGTGAACTCGTCCTTGAGATTCTGTTTCAGGAACGCGTTGCACACGGTGAACTCCTGATTCGAATTTCAACATTCCATATATTCCCGCACCCGCTACATCGATGGAAATCTCTTTGTATCCTTTTACCGTACCTTCCGATGAATTGATGACTTCATATTGCCATCCCATTTCTTTAAAGTACATGGTGTACATTCGGAATATATCTTCCACAAAGATACAAGCCTCATCACCACCTGTTCCAGCACGCAACTCAATAATCGCGTTTTTATCATCTTCCGGATCCTTCGGAATCAACATCATCTTGATTTCTTCTTCCATATCTGGACGTTTATTCTCCAGTTCGTCGATTTCCATTTTTGCCATTTCGCGCATTTCGGGATCCGTTTCCTCTTCGAGAAGGGCTTTGGCACTGGTTAAATTCCCTAGAACATTTTTATATTCTTTATACATGTGATCAAGAGACTCCAAATCACGGTATTCTTTATTGAGTTTGACATAACGCTCCATATCGGAAATGATGTCTGGATCCGTAATCATGGTTCCAACCTCAACAAAACGATAGTGAATAGCTTCTAATTTCGATAATAAATCTGACATGTAGCAAAGATAAGAAGAACATCCGCGAAAGCCAAGTATTGTCCCTTTTCCTTCACGATGAAACATAAAAAAAGCCAACGTTTTCCGTTGGCTTTTACAAATATTGATTCAAGATTAGTCAATCGAACCAGTGACACGTTTCATGAAAGCATTTAATGCATCCCTTTTAGCCGTTCCTGATCGAATGTCCTTATGCACTTCAAGAGCACCAGAATAATTAGACAGTAACTCTCCGATTACATCCAATTCTTCATCTTTGATTCCTGGAGCCTCAATCAGATTCTCAAGGGTTTCCATGGTTTCAATGATGTAGTCTTCATCATTTTGTTCAATGAATTCGACGATGTGTTTAATGACTGGTAACCGCATTTAATACTTCTTGAATGGTTTCTATTTTATTTCCTTGTGCTTCTTTCACTAGGGTTCCATTTACAAATCCAGCGAAAGTTGGAAGATTGCTTACGTTGGCAAACTGACGAGCATTTGGAAGTTTTTCAGCATCCACATAATAGAACTCAATTCCTTCGTTCTCTTCAGCCATGCGCTTGAATTTCGGCTTGGTAATTTTACAATTCCCACACCAGGAAGCACCATATTGGACCATCACTTTCGCATGACTCGCTAAGAGTTGATCTAACTGATCCTCTGTTAATTCCGTAAACATGATTTCTTAGTGTTTGCTTAAATAATCAGCGACACCGTTGCGTGTTGCATTCATTGCATCTTTTCCTTCTTCCCAGTTAGCAGGACAAACCTCACCATGTTGTTGAACATGCGTAAAGGCATCAATCAAACGAATGTATTCTTGTACATTACGTCCAACAGGGAAGTGATTAATCGACTCGTGGAATACTATTCCATTCTCATCTAACAAGTAAGTCGCACGGTAAGGAACATTGTCACCTACAGACTCCTCGTCAAACATGTCGTAATCCAAGATGCCTAATTCCATCGCCAAATTGCGCGTTGAATCTGCGATTAACGGAAACTTCACACCTTCGATGCCACCGTTGTCTTTTGCTGTGTTCAACCAAGCAAAGTGAACCTCAGCTGTATCACAAGATGCGCCAATTACAATGGTGTTTCTTTTAGCGAATTCAGCTGCAGCTTCTTGGAATGCGTGAATTTCTGTTGGACAAACGAACGTAAAATCTTTCGGGTACCAAAATAACACGACTTTCTTTTTGTTATCGACTGCTTGTTTCAATACATTGATTTGAAATGCATCACCCATTTCATCGATGGCTTTGACAGTTACGTCTGGAAATTGTTTTCCTACAAATGTTGACATATAAATTTAATTTATTTGGTTACTTACTATTCATACAAAGTTAAAGCTAAAAGGTTTGTTCATCGTCACATTAACGCGTTAAAAAAATGCATCTTTCAACAATTTCTTTTGCTTTCTTTGATGATACAAAGTTAAGTGGTAAAAACTTATTTATATATTCAATACTTTTTATATTTGTATAGATTTTATTGATATGATTTCCATTCAGCAAATGCAATACATCGTTGTTCTCAGTGAAGAACAGCACTTTCAACGTGCCAGCGACCGATGTTTTGTCACACAACCAACCTTGTCCATGCAAATCAAAAAAGCAGAGGAACAGCTTGGATACCTTGTTTTTGACAGAGAAAGTAATCCGATTCGCTTAAGTCCTTCAGGAGAAAAGCTATTGCCCATCCTCAGAGAATTACTCAGTGAAAACGAAAAAATCAAACGGCTATCAGATCAATTAAAGGGCCATGTAAAAGATGAAATTCGCTTGGGAATTATTCCAACTGTTGCATGTTATTTACTTCCTCAATTATTTGGTCAATGGCGTGAAACCTTTGCTGACATCACCTTAAGTATTCATGAAATGAAGACAGTAGACGTATTGGAAGCGATGGAAAGAAAGGAAATAGATCTTGGAATTATCGCTGGTCCACATACCGATGCGCGATTACGAAGCATTCCCTTATTTCAAGAAGAGATTTTTGTTTATGCACCAAGTGTTGCTTCAAGTCAAATTGCCTTACAAGATTTACAGGAAATGCATCCATGGTTACTCAATCAAGGAAATTGCTTACGAACGCAAATGATTCACTTTTGCCAACTCAAAAAGCAAGGCGAGGAAAACGAATGGAATTATGAGGGGGGAAATCTTCCTTTGATCATGGAAATGGTTGACCGACATGGTGGATATACACTTGTTCCTGAATATTTTACCTTATCCGAACAGCAACAAAAAGGGATCAAACGAATTGCGGATTTACCCAATTCACCTGCACGTGAAATCATCGCTCTTTGTTCGAATCGAACGGCAAAAATGACAGGAATTGAAGGGCTTGTCAGAAGTATTCATTTGACCTATGGAAAGCATAGTAAAGAGCGAAAACTGCAGGTTCTTGACTGGAAATAAAAAAGGGGTGAATTTCTTCACCCCTTCCCCTTTTTATTGACATTTACTTATTGTGCAGATGCTAATTTGATGAAGTCGTCGTATTTCACTTCTTTTTTCACCAAATTAACTGCTGACTTAAAGTAATCCGTTAATTTTTGTTCAGCCAAACGATCATAGATACCATTTGCTTGTTCTTTATTTTGCAATAAACGCGCTGCCGTTTCTGTTAACTCCTGATCATCCGGAGCAGGTAATCCGTATTGTGCATAATTTCCAACCAATAATCCCTTCGTGAAATCCATCACTTCTTGATTGGTTAATTGAATGTTGTTATCTTTAAAAATGCGCGTTTGAATCAACTGCCATTTCAAAGACTTCAAGTAAGCATCAAATTCAGCGGCGATTTCTTCGTCAGAAACAGGTTTTTCAGAAGAAACTTGGATCCATCTTTTTAGGAAAGATTCAGGGAAGGTCATTTTCGTTTCTTCCACCAAGTAATTGTACACATTACGCGTAAAAATACGATCCGTATCTTCTGCAAACATACGAGTTAAGTCAGCAGAAATGCGCGCGTGCAATTCTTCTTCAGTTTTTACTTCTTCCGCAAATAATTTAGTGTAAAGTTCCTCGTTCAATTCAGCCATTTCCATGCGTTTCACGTCCGAGATCGTAAATTGAAATGCTGCATTTGTAGCGGCTAATTGTTCTTCAGAAATGCCTAAAAGCGCTGCACAATCTTTTTCGTCTTTCGATACGATTTTTGGATCTAAATCGATGGTGTCATTTACTTTTTTACCTTTCAGTGCTTTGATTCCTGCTTTGTTCTCAAGAAACTCCATTGAAATAGTTGTCGAGTGACTGATTCCATCTGATTTTACTGATCCATCTGCCTCTTTCTCCTCAAATTTACCCATGACCATATCCTTGTCACCAACTGTTTCAGAGGAAACAAGTTTTCCATATCGACGACGTAAATCTTCCACTTGCTTGTTGATTAAATCTTTATCGATTTTAACCGTTGTATAATCAAATTTAGATTTCGCGTTGATCGGCAATTCAAATGCTGGACTATATCCGATTTCAAAAGAGAATTCAAAATTTTCAGGTTGTTCGAAACTTCCTGTCATTCCTTCGTCTGCTTTTGGAATAGGGTTTCCAAGAATATCTAGTTTCTCATCCAAGATATATTTGTACAATGCATCATTGGTCAATTTATTCAATTCCTCAGCCAATACAGAGCGACCAAATTGTTTTTGAATTAATGCCAAAGGTATATGTCCAGGACGGAACCCAGGAATTTTCGCTGTTTTACGGTATTTTTCCAACGAAGCTTTCACTTTTCCTTGATAGTCTTCTGGAAGAATGTTCACTTTTAGGATGGCATTCTGTGCATCTACTTCTTGAC
>JBJTMU010000055.1:0-8027 GCA_046070685.1 Flavobacteriales bacterium
GCCAATGCAAATGGTTGGTCCACTCAAAGCGGGACTGCGGGTGAACTTTTGTCAATTACAACGCCATCCACATCTGGAAATAGCTTGTCCTACCCAGGATTACAAGCTTCCGCTGGAAACCGCATCAATTTGACTTCCACCGGTACGGAGGATATCAACAAGGCGTTTGCACCTGGTGGAACAACCGCATATATTTCATTTTTGTTAAATGTGCAAAATACCACCGGATTAACCACAGCTGGTGCTTACTTCACTGGTTTTGGAGGGACAGCGGGGGCGTCGGTTACCGTGTATTTTCCACGAATTTTCATTAAATCCGGAACAACGGCAGGAACTTTTCAAGTGGGAGTATTAAATACTTCCGGTGGAACAGGAGCGGTTGCAACCTATGTGGCGACTGAATATTTGCCAGGTACGACTTTATTCATTGTAGTAAAAGCTTCTTCGACAGCAGTTGGTGGTGTCATCAATTCATCTATGTGGGTGAATCCAATTCCTGGAGCAGCAGAACCTGCAGCAGCAGTAACAAATGCCGGAGGAACAAGTACTTGGCCAACGAATGGCGTACAATCTGTTATTTTACGTCAAGCAGCTGGTACTGGGAATTTAGAAATCGATGAAATCCGTACGGGGACGACATGGGCGGCAGTTACACCTGCAGCGGCAAGTGCATGTATTACGTACAATACGATTACAACTACGGCTTGTTCATCATTCACCTTGAACAGTCAGACCTATTCTTCAACAGGAACGTATATTCAAACCTTGACCAATGCCAATACAGCAGGTTGTGATAGCATCATCAACTTGAATTTAACGATTCATCAACCTACGAGTGCGACCATCAATGTTACCAATTGCGGTCCATACACCATTAATGGTCAAACGTATGCTGCAACTGGAAACTATATGCAGATGTTGACCAATGTTGCCGGTTGTGACAGTATGTTACACGTGAATTTAACCGTGGTTTCGAATATTACGTATTACCAAGATGCAGATGGCGACGGATATGGAAATCCAGCTGTTTCGCAAGTGGGTTGTTCTCCAATCGCTGGTTACGTAACAGATAATACGGATTGTGATGATGCCAATAATAACATTCACCCAGGTGCAACGGAAATCGAAGCGAATGGGATCGATGAAGATTGTAATGGCGTAGATGCTCCTTTATCTCCAGTGAATATGGGCTTGTACGAATTTACTGATGTGGCAAACTGTCCAGTACTTGCCAATAACGTAACTACCCAACCAGCGAATGCTACCTTTGGTCCTTTTACCAATTTGGGTGCAAATTGCGCTGCAACGGCGAATGTCTTCAATAATACAGCTTGGAATACAGCTGCAGCCATTAATTTAAGTCAATACAGTCAATTTTCCATTACCGGAAGTGAATGTTATAATTTGAATTTGGCAAAAATTGCCTTTAATCACCGAACTTCCTCAACTGGTGGAACGCCACTCATTTATATACGTTCTAGTTTGGATAATTATGCAACAGATATTGATACCGTTGCCTCTGCTTGGAATGGTAATGTGATGTTAGATGATACCATTTCACTTCCTGCTGCTTTTAGCAATGTTCATTCGGTCACGTTCCGTTTTTACATTACTTCCATGGCAACAAATACCTCAACTTTCCGAATGGACAATGTTTCCTTGTGGGGAAATACAGTGTCTGTCTCTCCAACTACTTTTTACGCGGATGTGGATCAAGATGGATTTGGTGATTTAACTAATGACACGCTTGTTTGTACAATGCCAACTGGTTATGTGTCGAACAGTCAAGATTGCAATGATGCTGATGCAGCCATCAATCCAAACACCATTTGGTATATGGATATGGATGGTGATTTACAAGGTGACTTAGCAAACACCTTCACCGGTTGTACTCCGCCAAATGGTTATGTGTTAAACGCAGGGGATTGTGATGATACGAATCCTGCCATTACGATTCCAACAACTTATTTTGTTGATGCGGATCAAGATGGATTTGGTGATGATGCGACAGCGGCTGATTTCTGTACACCTCAAGCAAACATGGTGACAGTTGGGGGCGACTGCAACGATAACAATAATACAATTTATCCAGGGGCAACTGAAATTTGTGATGGATTCGATAACAACTGTAATGGTGTGAACGATGAAGGTCTTGTTTTCAATACCTATTACCTCGATGCAGACAACGATCAATTTGGAGCTGGAACAGGAATTGTTTCTTGTCAAGTTGACCCAATGCCAGGATATGTTTTGGTAAATGGTGACTGTGATGATAGCAATCCAACTGTTTATCCAGGAGCAACGGAAGTATTGAACAATGACATCGATGAGAACTGTGATGGCGTAGATGGATATTTAGGATTAACGGATTTAACGCTAACAAACGTTCAATTGATTCCAAACCCATCCAATGGAAAATTTGCACTTCAATTGGGTATGGAATTATCCAATGTGCAAATTCAAATCGTTGACATGAATGGTAAAGTACTTTATCAAACAGAGATGAATGGATCAACACTTGAATTGAATCAATCCTCATTGAAATCAGGAAGCTATTTTGTTCACGTGAACATGAATCAACAAGTGGAAATTCTCCGATTGGTGATCCAATAATCAAGTGATTTCAAATCGAAAAAAAGAAAAGGCCGAAAGGCCTTTTTTTGTGCCTTGTACTTTCCATTTTTCCTTCTAACTTTACATAAATATCCTTAACAAAAAGTTATGTTTAAATCGATCTTATTCTTTTTTCTTCTCGGTTTTTCCTTGTCCTTGAATGCGCAACAATATTGGCAACAGGAAGTCCATTATACCATTCAAGTTCGACTGAATGATCAAACGCATGAATTAAGTGGGTATGAAGTATTCGAATATGTCAATCATTCTCCAAATACACTGGACCGCATTTATATGCACTTGTGGCCAAATGCATACAGAGATGGGAATTCTGCTCTTGCCAAACAATTGTATCGTCAAGGAGATGGGAAGTTGACCTTTGCGAAAGCGGAGGATAAAGGCTACATCGATTCATTGAATTTTAAATCAGAAGGGACTCCGTTAAAGTGGGAATACGATGTGAAAAACCAAGATATTTGTATTATCTATCTGAATACGCCTTTGAAAAATGGCGACAGAGTTCGAATTACAACACCGTTCAAAGTGAAAATTCCGTCCGGAGAAATTTCGCGCATGGGACACATCGGACAATCATACCAAATTACGCAATGGTATCCAAAACCTGCCGTTTATGATAAAAATGGATGGAATGCGATTCCGTATTTGAATCAAGGTGAATTTTATTCAGAATATGGAACCTATGATGTGAGCATCACCCTTCCAAAGAATTACGTTGTTGGAGCGACTGGGGATCTTCAAACGAAAAGTGAAGTGGCATTTTTAGATGAACAACAAAAATTAACAGGTGAGATGTTGGGTTCATGGATCGAAAATTCCGACAAAGATAAATTAGCGGCATTTCCTGAATCCTCGAAAGAAATGAAAACCATTCGATATACGCAAAGTCAAGTACACGACTTCGCATGGTTTGCGGATAAGCGATACGGTGTCTTAAAAGGGGAAGTAGAATTACCTCACTCCAAACGAAAAGTAACCTCATGGGCGATGTTCACCCCGCAAAATGCCAAATTATGGCAACATGCCATTGAATACATCAATGATGGAACTTATTATTATTCTTTATGGAATGGTGATTATCCGTACAATCAAGTCACAGCAGTCGATGGAACCATCAGCGCAGGAGGTGGTATGGAATATCCGAATGTGACCGTTATCGGAAATGCAGGAAACAAAGAAGAATTAGAAGTGGTGATTGTTCACGAAGTTGGACACAATTGGTTTTATGGTATTTTAGGTTCGAACGAGCGTGTTCATGGTTGGATGGACGAAGGGATGAATACCTTGAATGAAATGCGCTATATGCAAACAAAATACCCGAACAACACTCGTTTTTCTGATATGATTCTAAAAGGTCGCTTCCACATGGAAAAATTGAGTCACCATGATTCCGGTGATATTACTTATTCGGCACTTGCATCCCTCGGATTAGATCAGCCGATTGAAACACATTCTGATCAATTTACAAGTGTCAATTACGGTGGAATAATGTACCAGAAAACGGGACTTGTGTTTTTCTACTTGAAAGATTATTTGGGAGAGGAGAAATTTAATCAAGCAATGTCAGCGTATTTTGAGGCATGGAAATTTAAACATCCACAGCCGGAGGACATGCGCAAAGTGTTGGAGGAAACGACCGGAAAAAATCTTTCATGGCTTTTTGATGATTTAATTCAAACCACGAACCACATTGACTACAAATTGAAAAAAGTAGCGATGGGCAAACAAGGTGCAATGGTTCGTGTGAAAAATGTTGGACAAGTAGCTGGTCCGATAGAAATCAACGTCTATTCAAAAGGAAAATTAGTTGAAACCTCTTGGTTAGAACCAGGGTCAACCGAAACGACATTAAAAACACCATTTGGCACTATCGATCAAGTGATCATCGATCAATCCAAAGATATACCTGAATTGAATCGAAATAACAATACTTGGAGAGCAGGAAGCATCCTTCATAAAATCGAACCAATCAAACAAGAGTTCCTTTTCAGTGATAATGAAGCGGATCACAACAGTTTGCGTTGGTTGCCCATGTTGGGTGGAAATGTGTATGATGGTTTCATGTTGGGCGCATCCTTTCACAACCTAGGTGTTCCATTTCAAAAGTTTAGTTATGTGTTGACGCCAATGTTTGGCTTCTATAGCAAGAAACCAGTTGGAATGGCAGAGTTTTCTTATTCCATGCTTCCAAAAAAAGGATTGAAAATCGCCCATCTTGGACTTTCCGTAAAATCTTTTTCCCGCAATAGTTATGCAGGAGAGCAATTTGTTGCCTTTAATCCATATTGGTCTGCAACGATTGGGAATCGCAAAAATCGCAGCAACATCTCCCAAGAAATCCTTCTGAAAGGATTGTACGGATTAAAAACCTCAGAATTTGGCAATACAGAAAAAGGAGGATTCCTACAATATGGTGTACAATGGAACAGACCCGATCATCAGTTGAATGTCAAAGTACGTGCTGAATATATCGATGGACAATTGATTCAATTGGGAAGAATGAGCATGACAGCGAAATACAATTGGCGTTATATGAAAAATAAAATGAAGCGTAACCTTGAAGTGCGCGCTTATTTTGGCGCCAATGTGTACAATCACCTGACCATTACTCCAATTGATTATTTATCGGAACGATACAATTTGAGTTTGAGTGGAGGAAAAGGAGTGCAAGATTTGTTCTATGAAGAATACAACTTTGCGCGCAATGATGTGTCTGGATTTTGGTCGCAGCAACGCATGGAAAACTTCGGTAATTTTAAATCAACTAGTTCTTTCGGCATCAGCTCGAAATGGTTAGGAAGCATGAATGTGTATTTCCAATTGCCAATTAAACCTAATCTACTTGGCGTCTTTGCTGATTACGGTGCCTTCTCCAATGGATCATCAGTTGAAACAGCTTACAACGCAGGACTTGGTGTTCGTCTTTCGAATGTGTTGAGTGTGTACTTTCCATTGGTTCGTAGCACAAATATGGGCTCCCTTTGGACCAACTACGGCTCGGAAATTCGCTTCAGTTTGAAATTAAACCTTGTCAACAATTTTAATCTTTCCAATTTATTAAAATAATATTCAATGTCGGATCAAAAAGTCACTTTCGGAAAATTATTTTGGCCAAGTTTTGTTGCGGTAATGATCGCTGGACTTGTGACCTTGTTTTTTTTCTTTCTAGGAATAGGAGGAATCATCGGTTCTTTTGGAAACTTTGGACCAGAGCCATTGGCGATAAAGAACTCAACCATTCTTCACCTTACCTTAACGGGAGAACTCAAAGATAAAAGTGATGAATCGGTGGCTTTGCCTGATTTTAAAGTGAATCGATCCGTTGGATTACCAGATTTGTTGTACGGAATTGAGAAGGCGAAAACAGATCCAAAAATCAAAGGGATTTTTCTAGAACTAGGGTCTTTAACGTGTGGTTCCGCTAGTGCGAAAGAACTACATGACGCCATTAAGGATTTTCAGAAAAGTGGAAAATTTGCAGTCGCTTATTTATCCGGTGAATATGTTTCTCAAACAGCTTACTACATCAGTTCTGCCGCTAAGGAAGTGTACGGATTTCCATCAACAACCATGGAATTCACTGGTATTGGTGTCCAATTGATGTTCTTTAAAAATCTGTTGGATAATTTAAACATTGAAGTGGACATCGTGCGCGGGACAAATAACGACTTTAAAAGTGCAGTGGAGCCTTTTTTTAGAACGAACATGAGCGATTCTAGTCGACTTCAAACGCAAACGTTTCTGAAAACCATCTGGAGAACCATGCGCAATGATATTGCCGTGAATAAAAAAATAGATACGTTGGAATTGGATCACCATGTTGATTCCTTGCATATTTTAGATTGTGAATCGGCGTATAATGCCAAATTGATTTCTGGCTTGCGTTATCGAGATGAGGTCATGGGGCTTTTGAAGAAAAAATTAAACTTGTCGTCGGACGAGGAATTGGAAATTCAATCCATGGAGAAATATGCCTTGAAAGCTTTTTCAGACAAACAATTACTGATCAAAAGACAAAAGCCAAACATCGCCGTTATTTTAGCGGAAGGTGAAGTTGCTACGAGTGGTGAAGGTGTTTCTTCTGCTCGAATTTGCAAGTTATTTCAAAAGGTGAGAAACGACAAAAACATCCATGTGGTGGTTTTTCGAATTAATAGTCCGGGAGGAAGCGCGTTGGCAAGTGAAGAAATTTGGAGAGAAGTTGCTCAAACCCAGAAAAAGAAAAAAGTCATTGTTTCGATGGGGGATGTGGCTGCTTCTGGTGGATATTACATTGCTACACCAGCAGAACGTATTTTTGCGGAGCCAACAACCATTACGGGATCTATCGGTGTATTTGGGATGATTCCTTATACCGGTAAATTTTTGGAAAATAAATTGGGCATTACCTTTGATCGTGTTCGAACCAATCAACATTCATTGACTTCCTTGAATACTAAATTAACACCAGAAGAGTTAGCCATTATTCAACAGCAAGTGGATAAAATTTACACCCAATTCTTGACACGTGTATCCGAAGGACGAAAACTAAAAATGGAGAAAGTGGCTGTTTTAGCAAGAGGTCGTGTGTGGAGTGGTGAAGATGCCCAACGAATTGGACTTGTAGATGAACTTGGAGGCTTGTCTAAGGCCATTGCGTATGCGTGTAGAACACAATCCCTTCCAAAAGTCATTTACTATCCAATCGTGAAGAAAAACACGCTTTCTGAAATAGCTGAAATGATCGAGCAACAGCAGGAAGATGAAGAATCCGTTCAGCTGGAAATGGCCATTCCGCAAGAACTCAAAGCACTGTATGCGCGCATTCAAAAAATTGAACGCATGTCAGGAATTCAAATGCGTATGCCCTTTGAGTATGTGATGGAGTAGGCGACAGGTTCCATTCATTTGATTGATCAACATTGAATGGCTCGTGCATCATCCAAAAGAAGCATTGATCCTCAGTAAAACTGAAGCGATTTGGAAAGAATTAGAAAATACGTATACAAACGAATTTGGGAATTTAGTGCATGGAATCCTTCCGGTAGGAACCGATTTAATGGATTCTCTAAATTTAGTTTCAGAACGAATAAAAAACATCACATGGAGCATAGACTCCAAAAAATAAAAGAAGAAAATTAGCGCAAGGATTTATCCAATTTTATTATCCTATCTACCTCACCACCACCACACTTCCCGTCACTTGAAATTTGTTCACGTAACCAAGCTCTTTGTATTTTACTAAATACGAATAAACGCCATCGGGTGCATCGAAGCCGGCGAGGGAAGCATCCCAACCTTGTTTTGGATCCTGGCTGTAAAACACGAGTTCTCCCCAGCGGTCGTAGATGTACATTTCGTAGCTCGCCAATTTCATGTTTTCAGGGAAAACAGCTGTGAATTCATTGTTTAAGTCG
>JBJTMU010000056.1:0-5007 GCA_046070685.1 Flavobacteriales bacterium
GGTGTCCAGCCGAAGGTGTATTGACTCACTGGAGTACCTTGTGTATTCGTTACTTGCGTATTCAATACAGCGCTTCCGTTTAAGCAAACGGTTGTGTTTTGAGAAACCAAATTCACATTTGGAACGGGACGCACATAAATAATCGCTGAAGCGGAAGAATAACATCCATTCGCTGGATCTGTTCCAGTTACTGTATAGGTAATCGTGTTGTTTCCAACAGTAGCGGTATATGTTTCAGTTGTCGCAGTTAGGGGAGGTCCGAAGCTAGCTGCCCATGTATAAGTCGTTCCGGTTGCGTTCGAAGAAGCTACTAAATCGACAGTTGATCCATTTGAGCCTTGGCAGAAATTAACGGAGTCCGGTGTAACTGAGATGATTGGACTAATGGCATTTGGATTCACGTTTACTGTTGTAGTGTCTGTTGTTGAACAGCCAAATTGACCAACAACCGTTACGGTGTAAAGTGTCGTTGTGCTTGGAGAAACGGTTACTGTATTCGTTGTTCCAACATTTGGATTCCATTGGTATGCAAGCGTAACGCCTCCACCGCCTCCGCCACCAACTCCACTTGTGGCATTGACTGTTAAGATTGATGAGCCGCCAGCACAAACTGTGACATTTGAGTTATTAAAGGCATTGATCGTTGGTCTTCTTCCAACGACAATTGTTTGTGTAGTCGGTTGAGAAGGACAGCCAAGTGCGTCAGTACCAACAACAGTGTAAGTAGTTGTATTTAATGGCACGTCTGTTGCCGTTGCTGATGTACTTAAGTTTGGATTTGCTGGTGTACTCCAATGATAAGTAGCAGCACCAGAAGCGGTAAGATTCAAAGTGTCGAATCGACAAATGGTATCATTTGCCATGGTGATGGTCACCACTGGACTCGGATTCGGATTCACAACAACTGAAATCGTGTCGCTCGACATGCTCAATCCTGAGCCAGCACATGATACCAAGGTGTAATAATATTGAGTTGTGTTGATCGTTCCAGTCATTGCAGCGGTCGAATTTCCACCCATCGCGACATACGGTCCAGCGTGATTGGCAGACGTAAACCATTGATAGCTAATTCCAGTTCCTGTTGTAGCCCCAGTCAGGGTTAAATTAGCAGAACCACTTCCACCGCAAATCAAAGAAGATGAGCTTGTAACCGTTCCTCCTGTTGGTGTACCAGTACACACTGGCGGGAATTCTGTCCATTCAATGTCGTCCACATAAATGCGACGTGCAGTTGCTGTTGGACCATAAACCGTTGCTTGGAAAAGAACAAAATTTGAACTTCCAGCAAAGGATACAGGAATGTTAAACGTGTATTGGTACCAGCCATTTGTTGCTTTAGTATCTGGAACATTCACGTTACGGTTACGTGCAACACTTCCAATTTTAGTGGCACCAGTTAAACTTGCGGTGGTATTCACAAAAACACCTAAACTGTCGATGTTAGCTGGAACAAGAGAGTCACGGTAAATCCAAAAACTGACTGGAACGATGTTCGTTCCACGTCCAGTTAAATCAAATACAGGCGTCGAAATGGTTTCATTCAATGCCGCTGTAGAATTCGAAGGATTTCTCATTCGAGCCATACCAGCACCTGAATGTGGTCCACCAGTTAGAGGTGCAGCAAGTGTAGTTGAACGAGCCCAATCTGGAGCTGTTCCAACAGCAGCCCATCCGGTCGGAAGGAATTGTGTGGCATCAAAACTTTCGGCGTGAAGAATTTGTGCTTTAGCTTTAGTGGACATCAAGCTGAGTCCAATAAAGAAGAGAGTAAGGTAAATTGTTTTTTTCATGGTTTTATTTTGGAGATATAGTTTCATTTGCTTAGAGCATTTTTTCATGGAAAAATTGCGCTGATGAATACATTAAAAACGAAGGGAATCTTCTAATCGTTGGGGAAGGCTTAAAATTTTATCAATTTCACTGCAATTTGACCATTGATTTGGATCACGTAAAGTCCTGAAGGAAAGGATTCAGTTGAAATCTTGTGAGATGAAGCTGTCGAACTTCCTTGCCAAACAAGTTGACCTTTTACATCAACAATGCGCAAATCTTCAAGTTGTTCACCATTCAAGGATTGAATGGTCATTTCGTTGGAGAAAGGATTTGGATAAATCGACCAGGATGTGGATTGAACTTCATTTATTCCTACCACACAATTTGAAGCGTTAAAGCTAGGAGTCGCTAGGTAGTTCCAAGTACCAGTTCCATCTGGACATCTTCCGTATGAAATGTCATCGGTCTGGGTTGGGAAAGAAATGCTATCTAGAATGACACCATTCGAGTTGGTCAGATAGATCGTTTCACCGCCACTTGATAAACCAAAATTGGCATGCATATAGCTTGCCGAGTTCAAAGCATTATCCATCCAAATTACTTTCGTAGCGTGAGCACTGACACTTCCATTCAGTGGAAATGGATATTTATTCAGTAGGTCGTGATTATCACTCAAATAAAGTCCGTATAAACTTTTGGCCACACCCGCATTGTTGTATAGCTCTAGCCAATCTTTACGGAAGCCATAATCGTTGATCATCCCATTGAAGTTACTTGCTAACAGTTCATTTAATTTGACATCCTCCGTCTGTGGCACATTTAGATTTGACATCAATGTAAAATACTCATATTCTGCTCTTTGTGGTTCGAAACGACCAATATTGCCATTCTCAGCATAAATATAATAATGCAGTAAAGCATGATCCATGGAAAAATCAAATCCAAAAACTTGATCTCCAGCAGCACCATCGTTGTGCAGACCATCATCAAACATTTGTTGTCGAACAAAGTGATCGAAAACACTCGCACGTGAACCGAAGTAAACCGTTGTAGCGTTGCTAACATGAGCAGTTACCGTGACCGTTTGACCAATACTTGGACTATTAGAGGAACACGTGATGTTGGTAATCTGCGCTTGAGTTTGGTTCAATTCAGTCGTTGATGACAAGTAACTTAAGCGATTCGACATTAATCCTTCGATTCCGGGTACGGTATAAGATCCGTATGGAACAGCGGTAGTGATTGAATTGGTGAATTCAGTATCCGTAAAATAATCATTGGTGTCAGCTAATGCAGAACTTTGAATTAAATCATGAAAGGTTTGTGCGTCTTGCAAATAAGTTCCGGTACTTAACTTTTCATCCATCAAGGTTTTTATGTGAGCAAAGTACATTTTTTTGTACTGAGGATTTGCATAAATGGATTTGATTAGGGGCCAATATGGATCCGTTGAGTGAGCCGAAACGGGCAATTGTATCATGTTTTGATTGGTTAGACTTCCCATGCTTGTATTTCCTGCACCCAAATATGGAAAAGAACCGAAACACATGTTCAAATCCCAAAGTATTGGATTGAAATAACCATTGTTGTCTTGATACAAATAATAATTCTGAGCGAATAATCCAGCGTAGCTATCTAAATTCACGAACACGTTATCAAAAGCTAACATCCATAAGCTTCGATCAATATCAATCAGACTCTCGAGGTTACTGGTATTATTCGTTGCGGCATTGCATAAATTTAGGAAATTTCCCCAGCCATTGTTTGAAAGCATTTGATACAGCCCGAAATATTGGCTACTATCTGCAGAGATATATCTGAGGTTACTTTTTGTCGTTGGATTGGGAGTTCCAACTGGATTGCATTTAAAAAAAGCTTGATTATTCGAGTAGAAATTCTTTTGAAGGAAATCCTTTGAAATGCTTTCCACATTTGTGTACAATCCTACAAGTGTGTCGTTAATGAAAACATTGACAAAATTTGCTCTTGGACAAACCATGTAATCGGATAAAATGTGGTAGGCCAACACCTCTCTAATTCCAGAAGGATCACCATGCGCATTACTCAGTTTGATATCCACCAAGCCTTGATAATTTTGGGTGATGTTTTCATTCAAACTGATGTGCAAAGGATTTTTTGCTTGACTCACATTATATGAACTATTTCCTTTGTATTTCACACCGACGGAAAGGTATTTTGACCCATTGATGATGACTGAATCCGCAGTTAAAAACGAATCCGCTCCAGCTTTCGCTGTATCCATACGGTAATCCCAATTGGATTGACTAAAATAAATGTGAATCGATTGAATTTGGGTATTGTCGTAGAAGTCAACTTGTCCAAAAACAAGCGCACGCGTAACAAAGATGGAAAATAGGAGAGCAGTTAAACGCATGGATTAGAGTTTAATGAATTTTTGTCGACTGATTTGATGTTTTGCCGTTTCCACTTGAACCCAATAGATTCCAGCAGGAAGAGATTGTACAGGAACATTTACGGATGGTTGATTCGAAGGATATGAAAGCATACAATCTCCGAGCATAGAAATGAAATGAACCGCTTGAATTGGTTCATTCGAACTAGAAATTGTTACGAATTGTGAACTTGGATTGGGATAACAAGAAATTGGATTCGACGCAGCCGTTTCAAGTCCGGCGCCAGAACAATACTCACAGCTAGAAAAACAAACTTTGGTTAATAAAGTATCCTTTGTCGCATCGATCGAACGATAACCTAGAATGTTGCATAGTGATGGAATATTTTCCATATTCAGCAAGGAATTCCCATTTAAAAAAGCATATTGAAAGGTTAAACCGGAGTAAGCATATAAAATGGTTTCGTAAAGATCTTGTCCAAAGGTGTACATCCAATTGGCCGTCGTGTCAAAATTGCTTGTGCTCGTTATCACATGAACCCCAATTGATGAAACGGTTTCTTGGTACATATTGGTGTAATAACGAATTAATTTTTTACCAATTGGTGCATTTTCACCGAAGAGAATCGCGCCAACAAATGTCGTGTCGTTCGCTAATGAATCGACATATAACCAACGATTATCATGGAAGTTATATCCAACACGTGATTCGTATGGAACAAATTCCGCCTCATAAAACTGAATGCCATTCACAAATTTGTATTCATATTTTTGAAAAGCAGGAATATCAACAACAATTGTATAAATCGTGGATGTCCCTTCTTGTGTCATGGGAGTCGAACTAGAAATCCAATCACCAC
>JBJTMU010000057.1:0-5032 GCA_046070685.1 Flavobacteriales bacterium
AGTAAATCAAAGCAAATAGGTTCATTTTGAAGTTTCAATTTAAGCATATCATAAGTACTGGCCAAAATATGATTGTGGTCAAAAGCAAGTGCTGGAACTTGATCGAGTGAAACCCATTGAATATCCTCTGCCCAAGATGAGGCTTTTACTTCAAAATCATCAATGCGAATGAGTGCAAAATAAGAAATGGTAATGACGCGTCCTTGTGGATGGCGATTCGGCTTGCCAAATGTTTGAGATTGATGCATGGCTATGTTTTTCAGCCCGGTCAATTCAACTAATACACGTTCTGCAGCCGCTTCCAAATCTTCATCTGGATAAATTAAATCTCCTGGAATGGCCCAAAGATTTTCAAATGGTTCCATCGCTCGTTTGATCAACAATGCTTTTATTTCTCCTTCTGAATAACCAAAGATGATGCAGTCAACGGAAAATGCAGACGTAAAAAAATCATTAAAATCGATGCGATACATGTTCAAAACGAGGGGATTAATGTCCGGAAACTTGTTCAGCTGAGAAAATATCTACTCCTCTTTTTTGGAGGATTTTGTTGACCATCCAAGCAAAAAATGCCAAGTAAACAAAGCAGGCAACGCCAATTAAATAAGAATATTGGATGCCTAATAGACCATTATCAGCCAGTGCTCCTTGAAGAACTGAAATAAATCCTCCTCCCATAATCATCATGATTAATAAGCTGGATGCGGTATTGGTATGTTCGCCCATTCCTGCAATCGATAATGTGAAGATACAGGGCCATAAGGTGCTACAAAACAATCCAACGGAGATGAAAGCGAATACACTTGTCATTCCGGAACTAAAAATCCCTACAAGTAAGGCCAAGGCACCTAAGCTTGCATAAATAATGATTTGTTTAACGGGATTTCCAGAACTAATGTAGTCTGCCACAATTAATAAAACGACAATTCCTAAATATGGATAAAGTTCATGGATATCATGTCCACCAATGATATTCGCTCCTGCGAAGATGCCAAATGCGACAAATGGCAAGATGATTCCCAATAGGGTTTTCATGTTTTTACTTAGGTCAAACACTCCTGCGGCGGAAGTCCAACGGCCAATCATTAAACTCGCCCAATACAACGAAACGAAGGGAGCAATATGATTTTCTTGGGTATGTAATTTTTGTTTCATGAATTCCGGCAAATTACTTGCGGTGGCTACTTCCACTCCGACGTACAAGAAAATAGCCAACATTCCGAGTAAAACTTGCGGATGACTGAGCGTTTCCATGATTTTTCCCGCTCCTTCAGATGAAGAACCTTCGATGCGATCTGGAACGGATGAAAATTTGAAGAAAATCGCTGCAATGACAAAGGCAATTCCAAGACAGATATAAGGCGTTTGAACTTCCGCCAAATTCAAAGTGGTATTCCCGCTAGAAACCCCGCCAAAGATGGCAAAAGAAACAATCACTGGACCAATGGTTGTACCCACATTGTTTATTCCACCGGCCATACTCAATCGAATGTTTCCTTTTGAAGGATCTCCCATTTGAATCGCTAATGGATTCGCTGCAATTTGTTGCAATGCAAAACCTAATCCAACAATAAATAAACCTGAAATTAACATGGCAAATGACGCGTTGTTTGACGCTGGTATGAACAATAGTGTTCCTGCAGCTGAGATGATGAGTCCAAGCGCTAGGCCATTGCGATAACCAATTTTATTGAGCACGTCCTTTTTTAAGGCGGCGGAGATCACGAAATACAAGATAGAACCTACGGTATAAGCCACGTAAAAAGCAAATGAAATCAGTTGAGATTCAAATTGACTCAAATGCAATGCTTTTTTGAAAACTGGAATTAATATGTCGTTACTTGCTGCAACAAATCCCCAAAAAAAGAAAATGGTGATTAAGGTACCAAAGGCACTAAAATTTGTTTTTTTCACAAAGCGAGGTTTTAAATTATTGTCCAAATTACAATAATTAAAAAAAATCAATCTTTCTTTTAATTATTTCGCGAACTAAAATAGAAATAAATTAGGAAACACGAGTCCCACTCAATGAAAGAAACCTAACTAATTTTTTGATTTGCAGCAATTGGCTCTTGTATTTTCCGAAGTTCTTTCACTGCTTTTACGATCGATTTTGAATCAAAACCACAGTCAGACCATAGTTCTTCTTGCGTTCCATGATGAATGTACTCATCTGGAATTCCCAAACGAATAACTTGAGCTTGGTATTTTTGGTCAACCATAAATTCGATCACAGCTGAACCAAATCCACCCATTAAACAGCCATCCTCGACGGTGATTACTTGTTTAAATTTCGAAAATACTTCGTGAAGCATGACTTCATCGATTGGTTTAACAAAACGCATGTCATAATGAGCGACAGAAACTCCTGCTTCTTTCAACTCATTAATGGCTTCTTGCGCAAAATTACCGGGATGTCCAATGGTTAAAATGGCAAGATCTTCACCATTCGTCACTTTTCTACCTTCGCCAATTTTGATTTCTTTTAATGGTGTTTTCCATTCGGTCATCACACCATTTCCACGTGGATAACGAATCGAGAAAGGTCCTTGGTCTTTTAATTGTGCCGTGTACATTAAATTGCGCAGTTCTTCCTCGTTCATTGGTGCAGAAACGACCATATTCGGAATGCAGCGCATATAAGCCAAATCGTAAGCTCCATGGTGGGTTGCGCCATCTGCCCCGACTAATCCACCGCGATCTAGACAAAAGACGACATTTAAATTTTGCAATGCCACATCATGTAGCACTTGGTCAAATGCGCGTTGCATGAAGGAGGAATAAATATTACAGAAAGGAACCATTCCTTGTGTCGCTAGTCCTGCGCTGAATGTCACTGCATGTTGCTCTGCGATTCCAACATCAAAACTACGATCGGGCATCGCTTCCATCATAATATTTAACGAACATCCGGATGGCATCGCAGGGGTCACACCCATGATTTTATCATTTTTCTCGGCTAACTCTACGATCGTATGTCCAAAAACATCTTGATATTTAGGTGCTTGAGGTGATTTCGGTGTGATTTTAACAATTTCTCCTGTTTCCTTATTGAAGACTCCTGGCGCATGCCATTTTGTTGGATTTCCTTCTTCCGAAAATTTATATCCAGCTCCTTTTCGCGTAATGCAATGTAGGATTTTTGGACCTGGGATATCATTTAAATCTGCTAACACTTTGGCTAATCCAACCACATCGTGCCCATCTACAGGACCAAAATACCTGAAATTCAGGGATTCAAATAAATTACTCTGTTTCAGTAAGGTTCCTTTCAAGGCATGTGAAACTTTGGAAGCGATGGTTTGTGCATCTGGACCAAATTTGGAGACTTTTCCCAGTAATTTCCACACTTCATCCTTCACTTTGTTGTAGGTGTGTGAAGTAGTGATATCGGTTAAATATTCTTTTAATGCGCCTACATTTGGATCAATAGACATACAATTGTCGTTCAAGATCACCAATAAATTCGCATCTTTTTCGAAACCAGCGTGATTCATTCCTTCGAACGCTAATCCTGCGGTCATGGCACCGTCACCAATAATGGCCACATGTTGTTTTTGAAGATCTCCTTTGTATCGATTCGCCACCGCCATTCCCAATGCTGCAGAAATAGAGGTAGAAGAGTGTCCTACTCCAAAGGTATCGTATTCACTTTCTGATCGTTTTGGAAATCCAGAAATACCACCTTTCAAACGATTTGTGTGAAAACGATCACGTCGTCCGGTTAAAATCTTATGACCGTATGCTTGATGTCCGACATCCCAAACAAGTTGATCGTCGGGTGTGTTGAAGACATAATGAAGGGCAACGGAAAGTTCCACAACTCCTAAACTTGCGCCGAAATGACTATTTCCAATTTCCGAAATGACATCCACAATATACTGACGTAATTCGTCAGCCACCTGAGGTAGTTGATCCTCTGTAAATTTTTCACGCAGGTCCTTCGGCGTAATGATTTGATCCAATAAGGGTCCTGCTTGATAAGAATGTGATGCCATTTAACAAATTTAAGCTGATTCGGTGATTAAAGAACAATCAATCGAATAAAAAGTTTATTCCCTTCGCGATTAAACGGTCAGCTTCTTGGAGAAAGAATGTCGTTCCATTTTATAAACAAACAACACATAGCCAAGTAAAAGGGTGTTTTGCAGAACGAATTGAATGAAATATCGTTCAAAAGTTAACTTCGAACCAATGAAAAACAAAAGAATAGCCAAGCCGAAATACAAGAAGAATTTTTTCAAATTGTAGGGAATTGGATAGTGTTTTTGACCAAGAAAATAAGAAATAAGCATCTGGACAGCATAAACGATGAATGTTGCCCAGGCGCTTGCCATGTAGCCGAAACGCGGAATGAATAGAACGTTGATCGTGATGGTTAAGGTGGCGCCGATTAAGGCGATGTATGCTCCGAATTGTGTTTTTCCACTCAATTTATACCAAATACTTTGATTGTAATAAATCCCAAGAAAGATATTGGCTAGAAGTAAAATCGGAACCACTTTCAATCCTACCCAGTAATTTTCATTTTGAATGAAGTGTTTGAATAAGTCAATATTCAAACTTACAAATAGGAAAACCAAACAAACGGTTGCAACGAAAAGATTCATCACTTTGACATAAATGATGTTGCGATCTTCGTTTTTCATCTGATTGAAAAAGAAGGGCTCAGCGGCATAACGATAGGCTTGCAATAAAATAGTCACTAACATGGCCAATTTATAACAGGCGCTGTATATTCCGACTTCTGCTTCAGCGGTATGTAAGGTGCTGATATCCGCCGGATTATAAATCATTTGTTTTAAGAGAATGCGGTCAAGTGTTTCATTGATTATACCCGCAAAACTACCTATGACTAACGGAAATGCATAAATGAGCATGTGTTTGATTTCGTCCCAATGGATTTTCATTCCACTTAATTGGAAGGAATCATACAACATCAATGGTTTGACCAGAGATGCGCACAAATTAGCTAAGAGAATAAAAAGAACGCCTTCTTCTGGTCGCGCAGGATCAAAAAGATAAAGCATCA